>CAZITS010000153.1:0-9791 GCA_964542185.1 uncultured Pirellulaceae bacterium | reverse complement strand
AAAAGCCAGCGGTGGGAGTCGAACCCACAACCCCCGCATTACGAATGCGGTGCTCTGCCGATTGAAGCTACGCTGGCGTTGGCTCAGCGAAGGAATCCAAAGGTAGTGCAAGACTAGAGTTAGGTCAAGAGCCGGGACCTAAACCAGCCTCTACCGCACTTACCAAATCAAATTCACTCCTGATAGTCGCCGTAAATCAGTTTGAGCTATGATGAGCCTCCCGGCAAGCGGGCCTGGGAACAGTTACTGGCCCCTGCTCCTTCCACTACCGTTTGGCCGTATTCGCTGACAGCCTCTGAAGCCATGCCCCCACGCCACCTGTTCGAGACGGCAGTCAACCGTAACTGGTCGCCTGCTGATTGGTCAGATGTGACCGTTCTGGTCGCTGTATCGGGTGGTCCAGACAGCGTGGCCCTGCTCCGAGCTTTAGCCCACCTCCACCGCGGAAACCTCGAAAATCTGGTGGTTGCACACTTTAACCACCAATTACGTGCCCAGGAGGCCGACGACGACGAAGATTTTGTCTGCACGTTAGCCGCTCAGTTGGGACTGGTCTGCCACACAGGCCACTGGCAGACTGTACCTGGCGAACCACATTCGCCAGGTGAAGCCGCCGCACGCGACCAACGCTACCAGTTTCTGACCTCTCTCGCCAACCAACTCGGTGCTCGGTATGTGGCAACCGGGCACACCGCCGATGATCAGGCCGAGACGATCTTGCATCGTGTCATCCGTGGCACCGGAATCGGCGGGCTGGCGGGGATGCCTCGTAGCCGCCGGCTGTCCCAACTGACCACTTTGATACGACCTCTGCGGGAACTCCGGCGGCAGCAGGTACGCGACTACCTGGAATATTTGCAACAACCCTTTCGTAACGACTCCAGCAACACGCAACGCACGTTCACGAGAAATCGAATTCGGCTCGACCTTCTGCCCCAATTAGAACGGGACTTCAACCCTCGTGTGCAGGAAGCGCTCTGCCGACTGGCGCAACTGGCAACGCAGACCCAAGCTATGATCGACCGACAGGTTGCTGCCATGCGCAAAGCCATTCAACAGCATCGGGACGATGGAGTGATCGTTCTCGATTGCAAGCAGTTAGGCACCGACGATGCGTTCTTGCTCCAGGAATTGTTGATCCAGATCTGGAAAGAACGCGGTTGGCCGTTGCGAGAAATGGGCCTGGAGCGCTGGGAATCCCTGACCCATTCATTGATTACCGTTTCGGAAACATCCAAACGATTTGAGTTTCCAGGACAAATTCGCGGCGACTATGCGAACGGTTGCCTGCAACTCAGCGCTCCCCAAGACGACGCTCCGGCGCACTGATACTGACCACACGTTGAGTGTTCTTTGAAACCTGTCCAGAAATCAAGACAACGGCCAGGTCAATTCAACTGGTTGTCCCTGGGCTGCAGATGCCTCAGCAGCTTCCATCACGATCACTGCGCGAGCCGCCTCGATTGGAGTCACCACCTCGGGCGCATGCTGCCTGCGCACGCACTCTGCAAAGTAGTCCAATTCACTACGCAAAGCGCCACCTACCTGACCATGCTGGACAGGCCAGTAACTAGTGTCCTGCATCCTGGCCCCGTCGGCATCGAGTAGTTCCAGGCCAGTGTGGCTACAGTCAATTTCCAACTTGCCTTCTGTACCAACAATTTCCATCCTGGCATCGATCAGAGTAGACACATTGGCGGGCAATCCCCAATGTGTCTCAATGACTCCAATTGCCTGGTCGCCGAATTCAAGAATGGCCCAACCTGCCTCTGGAAAACGTGTCTTCCGGGAATGAAGCTGGCGACCATAAACGCGTGTCGGTGCGTTCCCCGTAAACCACATCATCAAATCCGCGTCGTGAACGCCATCACCCATCAGAGGTGAAATCTTATCAAGCCGCAACGGCGCGTTGACCGGCAAGTTCCGTTTTGCCGACATACTCAGTACCTTCCCGATACGCCCCGAAAGAATAGCTTGTTGCGCCAACGAGACTCTGGGGTCAAAGCGACAGACGTGCCCAACCATAAAAACGCCCTCGGCACTCCTGGCTGCGGCAAGCACTTCCAGGCACTCGCTCTTCGAGGGAGCCAGCGGCTTCTCCAAAAGCACATTCTTGCCCGCCGCCAGCGCCTGTAGTGCCAGGTCACGGTGATCCCGCCAGTGCGTAGCAATCGTCACTGTGTCAACGTCGTCGCGTGTTAACAACTGATCGGCATCGGACATGACCTCCACGCCCGGAAAGTCGCCTGCTACCTGCTGCTGATGCTGGGGATTGCGTGTGCAGAGAGCCACCAATTCGACCCCCGTCATGTCTTGCAGCGCACGGGCATGAATGCTGCCAAAACGCCCCGCGCCAAGAACCGCCCAGCGAATTGAATCCATCCCATGCCTCTCTACGATTCGAGTAACCCACCGGAAGCGCCTGCCGTCTCAGCGTGTCCAGGACTCCAGGGCGGCTGGGCGCGGGCACCAATATAGCGGTCCACGCTACGGCAGCACACTGGTCCGCACGACCAGATTCGTAGCTGCAATACGTATCATCGCGCTGCGGAAACCCAACTTATGGCCAGGCAGAACAGGGGCATTCAAGCACGGGTGCCGGGTCAGCCGAAACGGATTCTGATTGTTTCTCTTGGTGGCGCAGACGCCGTGTCAGCACGCGCCCAGCACAACCGGAATAATCGCACAAATCAGGCCGGCACATTAACGTTTTCTGAGCTATGTTTTCAATGTCTGACTCGGTTTGGCAGGCAACCGATGTTGCCTTCTTCAACGTCAGCTATCCCGTCGTGAAAGTCCGACCATGATGACCATGGCCCCTACTCTCCGTGGCCCCGATACCGGGACTTTGGAAACACTCGAAAACCTGAAACGGGACATCCACAACAAACTGGTGGACAAACTCGACCTCACGAAGGTCGGAGAACTTCAAGGAGAGGTACTGCGGCGAGAAATCCGACTAGTTGTTGAGCACTTGTGTGATAGTGAAGAAACGCTGCTCAACCGTGCCGAGCGTGAACAACTCATCGAAGAAGTGCTCGACGAGACGTTTGGCCTGGGTCCTCTGGAGATGCTCCTGAAAGACCAGACAATCAGCGACATTCTGATCAATGGCCCTAAAAGCGTTTATGTAGAACGCCGCGGAAAACTGGAGAAAACAGATGTCGAGTTTCGTGACAACCAGCATTTACTTCAGATCATAGACCGAATCGTCTCCAAGGTCGGCCGCCGGGTCGACGAAGTCTCTCCGATGGTTGATGCGCGGCTACCTGATGGCTCCCGTGTCAACGCCATCATTCCCCCATTAGCGCTGGATGGAGCAGCCGTTTCTATTCGGCGATTCGGATCAAATCCGCTAAAGCTGGAAGATCTGCTGCATTTCAGGGCATTTACTCCGGAAATCGTCCTGTTGCTGGAAGCTGCCATCAAGGGCCGCCTCAATCTCGTCATCAGCGGCGGAACGGGATCCGGAAAAACGACCCTGCTGAACACCCTGTCAAACTTCATTCCGAGCCACGAGCGGATTGTCACGATCGAAGACGCCGCTGAATTGCAGCTCCAACAAGAACACGCGGTACGTCTGGAAACCCGCCCACCAAATATTGAGGGAAAAGGCCAAATCTCGGCGACCGACCTGGTACGTAACGCACTTCGCATGCGGCCTGAACGCATCATCATTGGCGAATGCCGAGGCGGAGAAACACTCGATATGCTGCAGGCGATGAACACCGGCCATGACGGCTCCTTGACAACCATGCACGCGAATTCGCCCCGCGACGCCATCAGTCGACTGGAAACGATGATCATGATGTCCGGCTTCGAAATGCCGATCAAAGCGATGCGTCAACAGATTTCTAGCGCGGTTCACCTGATCGTTCAGACCAATCGGCTGCAAGGTGGACCGCGACGCGTTACCCATGTCACGGAAATCGTCGGCATGGAAGAAGATACCGTCGTCATGCAAGACATTTTTCGTTACATGCAAGAAGGAGTTGATGAAGCAGGCAGAGCCCGTGGTCGATTTGAGTCAACCGGCATCCGTCCGAAATTCATGGAACGTCTGGAGTCCGCGGGTATTCGTTTGCCCGCCAGCCTGTTCCAGCAGCGGGGGATGCTGGAAGATTGACGTCGAGCTGGACACCGACAAAGCCGCCACCAGCCTCTCTGTGCGATTGTCCACCACACAAAATCAACCTTCGCGAACGAACCTGGAACACCAGTCCTTTGCGATTTCATTGGCTCCGATTGTCGTAGCCAATGCTGCATACCACACCGCTTCAGGAGATATCGCACGATGATGGGAACCCTGTTGATTTCCGGACTGGTGTTTGTCTCGATCACAGCGGCGATTCTCGGTGTCGGGCTGATGTTGCAAGGCAACAAGAACACCGAAATAGAAAAACGTCTGGCCACGCTTACTTGCAGTCCGACCAGCTCAAAGGGCCAGACAACGACGGCCAGTGTGCTGGCTCGACCTCTCCAGGCTGAAGTCGGATTCGGGCATTTCCTGGCGACCCGGTTTGGAGGTTGTCGCCTTTTCCTGGAACAAGCAAATGCACCCTGGCCCCTGCAACGAATTCTGGCATTGACCCTGGGCCTGGCAATGGTGGGGATAGTCGTTGGAATCACCGCTCTGCAAGACAGCCTGGTGGCATGCTTGCTGGCAGCGACCAGCGCCACCTTGCCCTGGGGCTGGCTCTACGTGCGCCGCCGCAAACGCCTCCAGGAATTTGGACGCCAATTACCCCAGGCACTCGACCTCATTAGCCGAGCCTTGCGCGCCGGACACAGCCTGTCTTCCGGATTTGAGCTGGTCTCCTCGGAACTGCCCGACCCCATCAGCGCCGAATTCAGACGCTGTTATGAAGAGCAAAATCTTGGGATACCGTTTGATGACGCGGTCAAGGCCATGGCCAACCGCGTCCCCGATCTGGACCTGCGTTTCCTTGCCACGGCATTAGTTCTCCAACGCCAAACGGGTGGTGATCTGGCTGAAGTGCTCGACAAGATTGCAGATTTGATCCGCGGCCGCTTCAAGTTACGTGGCCAGATCCAGGCCCTCACTGGAGAAGGCAGGCTCTCCGGAATCGTACTACTAGCCCTGCCTCCCGTGTTGTTCCTCATCATGTACTACATGAATCCCGCCTATTGCCGCCCATTATTCGACGACCCTCTGGGACAGCAGATGTTGATGGCCGCGGTGGCCTCACAGATCGTGGGCGCGTTGGTCATTCGAAAAATCATCAACATCAAGGTGTAGAACAAGGTGTAGAACGTATGTTCGACGAACTTACCGAACTGCTCACTTCGACTTACGCGGTCCCCATTGCAAGCTTTGGCGCAATCGGTGCCGCCAGCTGGCTGCTGCTCGACTGGCTCTCACCTCAAACCACCAGAGCCGAACAGCGACTGAAGTCTATTTGCGACCCGCGTTCGACAACCGCGACGGAGTCGCGGGCCAAGGCGGTCTCCCGTGTTCTCGAACGCACCGCGCCTGCGCTTGCCAAACCGCTGCAACCAACGCGCGAGGCCGATGCCGGAAAATTGAAATCCAAACTACAACAAGCCGGGTTCCACGGATCCAATGCAGCGAACGTCTTCCTGGGTCTTAAGATTGCCTGCCTATTGGCCGGCATGCTGGTTTGTGGAAGTTCACTGGTCGCGATATTCACTCTCAATTCACTTTCCATTTTGCGTGCGGCGATCATCGCTATCAGTTCGTTCTATTTGCCTGACGTGGGACTCTGGTACCTGACGCGCCAACGCAAAGAACAAATTTTCCTGGGGTTACCCGACGCATTAGATTTGATGGTCGTCTGCGTTGAATCCGGCCTGGGAATCGATGCCGCCATGCGCAAAGTTGCGGAAGAAATGGGAGACTCCTGCCGGGTACTCTCGCAGGAATTCGGACGTTGCAATATGCAACTGCAAATGGGCCGCCCACGCAATGCTGTGTTAAAGGACCTGGGAGAACGCACCGGAACGAGTGACTTGCGTTCACTGGCTTCGATACTCATTCAGACAGAGAAGTTTGGATCCAGTATTGCTCGAGCATTACGTGTCCATAGTGATGCGATGCGAAGCGCGCGCAGACAGATCGCCGAAGAGAAGGCTGCCAAACCTGCCGTGCAGTTAATTTTCCCGCTCGTACTCTTCATTTTCCCAGCTGTCTTTGTCGTCCTCGTGGGCCCGGCTGCAATCACCATGATCCGTGAAATGCTGCCACTGATGACGTCATGACCACGTCGTCTGCCAGATACCCAATCGTTTCTTTCTGTCGACAACTTGTGACGGCCGCGCTGACGCACAATCAATCTATCCACGACAATCGCTAGAGTCCTTTCATTCGGCGACAGCCAGCAGACTCAGGCGCGCCGCTTCGGTAACGCGGAATACCGCATAATCGAAAAAACTGCCGCGCAATCCAAGTTCACCATCGGGGTCACCGATAAAGAAAGATGACCAGCCAGACAGCATGGATTTGAGCTCTCTGGAAAAGCGGGAATGGACCTGCTTTGCTGGTCAGAATCTTTTGCGTTCTCTCGAACGACGCGAGCACCAGTTCCCTGAGGAGAAAATACGATGCGATTGATAGCCTCCAAAATCCTCGTACTGCTGCTCCTTCTGAACGGTGCTTCGGCTGCCCAAGCTGGAAATCTATGGCATCAATTCTGGGACACTTTTCGCGATACACATCGCTGGCCGAAACCGCTCGACACGGTCGACCGCCACAACGTGCGGGCAACCTGGAAAATCATGCAAGACAACGGCTGGAAACTCCAGAACACGCTGGGCGACCACCTGTTCAAAGGGCGTAGTCAAGACCTGACAGCAACCGGCAAGAAACGAGTGCGCTGGATCGCGACACAATCTACACGCAAGCGACGGCAGATCTTTGTGTTGCGCGGCCAGAACAAGATCGTCACACAGCGACGCATCGATTCGGTACAAGCCGAGCTTGTTGGCTGGAACACCAACCGGGGCGCATCTCCGCGCGTACGCATCAGCGACCGCCAGCCTCCTGCGGAATCCGGGACGCGTCTGCACCAGGTGCATCGACAATTCCAGGATTCACAACCGGCTCCTCGCCTGCCAGCTCTTTCGGCAAATGATTCTGCCAACTAAAGGGCAGGCAACAATCCAGGCCAGGCTCACGCGCATGCTCCAGATCCCGGCACATCGAGGCCGTCCGCACCAGGGACCAGTGTGTGCTATCCAAAAGCTTGGTTCACGCGACACCCGCAGATGGAGATCGCCGATCGATTGTCACCCAAGACGATCAATTGTCACCGAAGAAACGAGTCGATTCTTCACCAACTAACCGAGTGTCCGGATCCTCTGCTTCCAGTTCGACACGAAACCTGAGGTTACCTGCCTCAAAAGCTCGCGCTCGCACCGTGAGCGTCACCGTTTGCCCGGGGCCAACGCTGGGAATCAGTTGAAAGCGCACCTCGCCCTCTTCCGTAATCAACTCTCCGGGGTGTCCGGCAACACTGGTCGGCTCAATGCCCTCGGAGAAATAGGCTCTGACTTGCACGTTGGTCGCTGCCTTGGTGCCCCGATTCATCACCTTGATCTCATATTGAACATCATCCCCGACAGGCTCAGGCCCCTGGGGATCATTCAACACGAGCTTCAAGTCCGCCACTGCCTCCACACGAGTCGTGAAGGCGTGAGTCGCTGTGAGTTCGTTGGCATCCTCAACACGGATCGAAAGTGGATGGGCACCTTCCGCAACGAGTTGGCAGCGCAGCTCAAAAGTACGCTGTGCGCCCGGCTGTAATTCACCGATCGTCCAACGCACACGTTCTGTTGCCGCTTCAGCAGTCGCAATGCCACCCAGATATTCCGCTCGCTTCGGCAAGATCGCCGTCGCCACAACGCTACGAGCCACGGCATTGCCGGCATTAGAAACGCTGACGCGATAGGTGGCCGCGGTACCCGCAAATTTGAGTTTGGGGCCCGTCGTTTCCACTTGCAGATCCGCACGTCGCACCTTTACTTGCTTTCGACTCACTACCTCCAAGCCACCAACCGCAGTCGCGGTGGCGCTGATTTCCATCACACCCGTATCACGCGCGGTCATCTCGACTTCCAACTTGCGTCGCGCACCAGCGGCCAATGTACCAAGCGTCTTGGCTTCCTGGTTGGCAGCGCCGGGCCCCAAGCTAATTTCCACGTCCTCAGCAGGCCCGGAACCAGGGTTCGAAATTTCAATCGCATAGACTCGTGTCTCACCAAAGTTGACGTCAGCGGGCCCGGAGATCACCATCTCCAGTCGCGGCACCTGAACTTCGATAGCTGTCGTTGAGTTCTGTGGCCGCTGAGACCAGTCGACGGCAAAATCAAACACCACCGCAGCCTGTGGCAGCAAGATCAATCGGAGCGATTCCTCTTGGCCCGCCGCGAGTTCAGTCAGCTCCCAAACGACTTCCTGACCTCCCTCTGGATGTGATTGTGTGCCCACCGAGCCATCACTAGTCTCGCTCGCCCGAATGTCGATCGCATCCGGTATGTCCATTCTCAATACCACGTCGTGAGCCATGCCATCGAATCGACCAACCGATCTCGCCGACGGATTCTTGACACGAATTTCGAACGTCGCCGGTTTCCCAACAATGATCGATTTCGGCCCCATTGCTACAACTTGGATGTCGGGAGTTCGTCCGACAAAGAGTGAATTGGCTGGAGCATTCGTCCGTTTCGCAGGATTACTGAGCTGAATTGCCCGCCCCGTTGAGATGGGTTGTGGCTGCTCTTTTTTTCGGAACTCGCGAGGGGCCGCACTGCGCAGACTCGGCGTAGTGCGGGGCGGTGTCGGTCGCAGTTGGCCTGTTCGAGACCGAACACGCCGCGAAGAGCGCCGAGACGACTGCCGATTGGTGTCGGCGCGTGTGGGAATAGGCTCCAAATCTACCGGCTGCGAACCCAACCGTTGGGGAAATTCTCTTTCTTCAGAAACGTCAGTCGATTTCTCAGAATCGTCTGCCACCGAACGGTCGTCAGAGCGCACGCTGCGGCGCGTGACAACACGTGACGCTGATTCTTGCCGTCGGTCACTACGATCGGCAGGCTCACTGGTAATTGAGCGACGCTCTTGACGACGCGCAGCGCGAGGAGGGTCTTTGAGAGGCGGCGGCCCGGCGTTTTCCTCATCGACATCGTCGGCAACCGTGCTCGTTGCGGGAGCCACCAGTTGCAGTCCCTTTACCTCAGGAGCAGGGACCTTCCTGGCAATTTCTACTGTCTCGGTCTTGATCGGCTGTGGACGACTTGTCGAATCCTGTGCGTGGACAAAAGCGACTGCGGTCACCACCAGCGCGAACAGGGACGTCGTGTAAGCAACTCTCCGGGACATGTGTTTTTCCTGTTTGGTCGAGGTACAATCTCCGCTCGAGTCCGTATCGGCTGTAGCGAACGTAGAGGTTTAACCGATTTTTTCCACTGGTGAACCCAGGCAATCTAGGGGCTTCAGGTCAAGCAACATCTCCCCTGGACAACCTGTCAGTGATCCGACCCGCTGGATCACTGGGCTCAACCTGGACCTGCTCCACCGCAATTCTCCCACCCCGATACCTGACTGACAGAGCCTCCGGCGACCGATAGACAGAGCCTCCGGCGACCCATTAACGGCCTGCCGCAGGTACCACCGCCCACTTCATGTGATTCGTGAAACCAGCTGCATACGTACGCTTGTAACGGAGCTTGTACCTTGTCCCCCTATGTCTTCAGCCGCGAACAATGCGCTTCACACAACATCTTTCCAGGAGTCGACATACACACGCTCAGCG
>CAZITS010000152.1:0-9823 GCA_964542185.1 uncultured Pirellulaceae bacterium | reverse complement strand
GCCCGGTGTTATTGATAGACAGTCTGTCGATCAGCCAGTACAAACAGGATTAAACCGGCACCTGTAATCGCCACACCCATCTTGGCCAGCACTGAAGCCAGCGGCCCGGTTCCCAAAAGCTGATTCTGCGACACCATCGCTTGTGTTTCAATCTCGTGTTTTCAAGAAGGAAGAGAAAAAGCAATCCACGCAAATGAGCTGCAGCGGGGGTCCCAGTCCCCAGCCGGACCGGACAACATCCGCCCACAGTTTACCTCATACGTCTGTTCTACCAGCAATCGCTCCGTTCTGCATGCCGTCCACAGCAGAAGGCGTAGATTTACCGCTCCGGTCGGTTTGCCCCACGGCGCCCGACCCACTCGACGTACCGTAGTAGATACGCCTCAATACCTGCGCTCCATTCGGAGTGGCCACTACTCACCAGCACACGACCCCGGCCATACGCCCCGCCCAGGATCGCCGGGGTATCGACCATCACTTGGGGGTCCGCACCGTTCACGCCGATCCCGCTACGGTACCAGGCCAGCACTTCATAGGCGGGCAGGTCCCCCTGCTCTGCCGGGGAAAAAATGGGGCCGTTTCCATAATGATAATCGATCCTGCCGGACCGGGCTTCAAACACACGCTCCCGTCAGCTCAATCTGGACGGTACCAATGCCACGCGCCCAGTGATCGTGATCCACAATCTCAGCGTTGAGCAGGCCCAGCCCCCAGGTATAGGGCTGACGCGCCGCCAGATAGGCTCCGGCGCAAATACCGACGTAGCCACCTCCACCGCGGACAAACTCCTGTACCGCGCGACGGCCCTGCACCGCCAAGGCGTCAAACTGATGCGAGGCCATACCCCCGGGGAACAACACCACGTCAAAAGAAGCCAAACCACCATTCTGGATCTCAACAGGATGGATCGGATGCGCCTCGACGCCAACAAGTCCGTTCATCAAATCGGTCACAAAGGGCATCGGCCGCCCACTGCCGGGTCCATCGTAAATGCCCACGACTAGCTTCTCCTGGGCACTCGGTTTGGCACGCCGCGGGTCGATAAACTGATCGACCTGGATCGCCCTATCGATCATCTGCAGTTGCCGTAACAGCGCGTGGACCCCCAACCGCTGCTGACGGATCCGCACTGCCGCGCGCAGATCGCGAGTGGGCGTCGTATTCTGGCGGGCACTGGTGACCAGCAGCGCCGCCCGTACGTCATGTTGGCCAGCCCAGTGGAGTGCAAACGAGGACAACGTCGGGCCGCCCGGTCGCGTTTGGAAGTGACTGTGGGAATCAGACTGGTCCGCGTTGAGGGCCGCTAGAATCGCCTCTGCGATCGGCTTTACCGCCGGCTGGCCGGAATGAATTAGCGACCCGCCCAGCGTTGCCAGACCTGCACGGGGGTAATAGAAGTCTTCGCGCAATTCGAGAATCCAATCCGGCTGGCAAGCGGCCACCCGGTCGGCGAATCCCGCCGGGATCGCTGGCACGTCGATTCCCATGGTGACCAGGCGACCACGCGATAACGACCAGCCACCAACCTGGCTGAGCGCGTGCAGGGGAAAACGCTGGTCAGCGCGCCCTCCTGCGAGCACCACCACGCACGGACCAGGTCGACCCGAATCGTACGTCGCCACCCGCACCACGCTCGCATCGAATGCAGGTACCGGCTGCGCACGCAAATCGCGATTGGAGCACGCCAGCCAACAGCAGGCGGCGGCCAGTAACAGCCCCCATCGGCAGCGCCCTTTCCTGCCAGCAGGACGATCCTCTCGGGTCCGCACCCCAGACGGTCGCTCAGAGGATGCAGACAGCCGGCGACAAGTCATCATCGTTTGTTTCCCCTATTTGGAAGGAGCCATCCAGCATGTCTGAGTGGTCCTTGCCAACGCCCCATCATTCTGCCATATCGCCCGCAACGCACAAAGCACGCGCCTCTGCGACACAACACAGGGGAACTCGCTGAAGGCTTCCATCACAGGCCCGTTTACGCCATTCCTGTCGGTCCCGGAAAATCACGACCCACCAGGTCAATCGCCTGTCGCGCCAACCGGCGAATGTGTTTCTGTTTGAACGGCGACTCCAGAAACCGCCGCAGTGCCGCCAGCAGCCAGACTGCCGTATCCGGCTGGCAATCGCTGACCAAACGCTCCACAGCCATCGTCGTCTTCAGCAGGTGCGCGCTAATAATCGGATCACGCATACCATGGTCCAGCAGCCCCTCACGCACTTGCTCCAGATAGGCTGTAGCATCCGTTACCTGCCACGCTGCCAGCTCAATCTGCGAATCCAGAAAACGCTGGTTGCGACCGACAAAACAGGCCATTTGCAGCAAGCCCCGGGGCCACTGCTGAGGGAATTTGCCACACTGCGCCGCTACCGCCTGCGAGAAGGTGAGCGCATGGGTAAAACTCAGCCAGCCGACACTGTCGTTGACAGGGCGGTCAAACGACTCCTGGTAGGAGGTGTCAAAGCCGACCTGGTTCCGCGCATTGGCTTGCAACAGCGCATCGAACAGGACGGGGACACTGTGTGTCTTCAGATGCGTGGTCACCCAGGACAAGGCGCCACGGACTCCTCCCTCTTGTAGACCAGACAGAGACGGCGGCGTAGCCTGCTCACCGGCTCTGGCCGGCAGCGCGGCCAGAGCCGCGGTAATGCCTTTGAACTCCGGGATCAAATCTTCGCGCGTGGTATAGCAGAGATGACGCGTTAGCGCCGGCAACAACCACGCTTCGCACTCTGCTCCCAACCGCGCAATCAACTCTCCGGTTTTCTGGACATAGATCAGCGAATGGCCAAAGTCGTTGTAGTGCTGCAATGCGGCACGCGTAAAATCAGGCTCCAAATTGTCAAAGTGAAGGCCCTCCGCCAACGCGCGGTGCACCAGCCCTTCGGCTGTCACAGAATCTTCGTTCTCCACCGCTTCCTGAAAAGCAGCCGTCGAAAACGCAGCACCGACCGTCGCATACGGATAGCGTGGTCTGCGTAGCGCATCGTGTGCGATGTGATCAACGGCTTCCGCCAGACAAATCAAACGCCGCTCCCAGTCGTCGGTATAGCGATCTGCCAGAGTCAACCAATCGGCGGTCCCAGCATAGGCGTGTGAAGTCCCAAACTCGAGGCGATCATGCGACCAGGCGATCGCGCTGCGCAGCGCTTCCTCGGGGTCGAGACGATGAAATTCCAGACGCGTTAACTCGCGACAGATACGGCCGGTGTCGCGCTTCCGGAATGCCGTCTGAAAGCCGTTCAGAATACCTGCCTGCTGGACCTGCGGGTCCGGCGAACTGAGGTCAATCCAGACATCACCCGCCTCGATCTTGACGTCATAGACGCGAACGTGATCACCTCCCAGCACACAGACTCCATCGGACAGACGAAATTTCCAGTTGTGCCAGTTGCAAGTCAATTGGCACTGCTCGTCAAGCGTTCCTTCGGCGAGTGGATAACCTTCGTGGGGACAGCGATTGTCGATCGCGAAGACTTGATCCTCGACTCGATACAAAACGATCTGCAAGGGCGACTGGTGGAAAACCACGGGACCCGCAGCAAGAGCATCCCAGGTGGTGGCACGCTGCCAGGACATGCAACTGACCCGTCAGTCAAGGAAAGGATCGAAAACGGAAACGGAGAACACTTACCGGTAAGGCGTATTTACTTTTCCACTGGAGGCGTTTTCGCAGCTGGCAGATGCGTTTCCCACATCAAAGGGGGCGCCTCCGCACGGCGTGGCGCTGCCATCACCGCAATGGCCGCCCGGGTCAGCTCACTGCGATCCACGTAGCCATCCTGGTTCACATCGGCTGCGTCCATGTCAATCCCGTGCCTGGAAGCCGTATCAATCCGTCGGTACTCCGCCCTGCTCAGTCGCTCATCGCGGTCCTGGTCAAAGTGCAGTAGTAACGGTGTCACGATAAAGCCCTCCGCCGGCTCCACCCCAGTCTCGGCGGGCGGGCCAACTTCCAGTAAGTCACCCTCCATTTGCAAAACCACGGCGCTGTTTTCCGCAGCGCGACGCGCGACGCGCAGGACCAGGGGCGTGCTGCCGGGACTGGCATACTTTTCGGGGCTCAACAAGCGATTGCCAAAGCCACCGGGAAGCGGCTCAGAAACAGTCACGGTCACCCGGTGCGTCCCCACAGCAGCGCCATCACGAAAACCGATATCCGCCATGGTCCGCAAGGAAAAACGCCCTCCCGCGTCCGTTACACCGCTGGCACCTCGCACGCCAGCGCGCTGTGGCCAGGTGTCCACACTGGCGCCTGTCAGCGGACGACCATCCAGCAGCACGATCCCTTCGACCGCTGCCAGGGAGGGTTGCCTCAGCGTTGTCGGCAACCAGTCGTTGCTCCACATCCACCCCCCCAACACCACCACGGCGCAGGCAGGGATCACTACCTGGACGACTCGGAAAAAACGAAATGGACGCTGTTTCACGGGTCGCTCACTTGTCAACACGGACCACGACGCGGCAATCCAGACCTGCTGGTTGGTCGGAAAAATGCGGCGGCTACACCAACTCCTGGATGACCTCTCCTTCGTCGAGCAAATACAGGGGCCGTCCCGCATGGTCCGGGAAGGTCGTCCGCGGGTCAATCCCCAGATGACGATACATGGTCGCCAGTACATCATAAGGTCGAAGTGGTCGATCCTTGGGCACCTCTCCTTTGGAGGTGGAAGAACCGATCACCTGACCAACCCGCAAACCACCGCCGGAAAGCAACACGCTCATCACTGGACCCCAATGATCACGACCCCCGGTTTTATTGACCTTGGGGGTCCGTCCAAACTCACCCCAGACGATGAGCAGAACTTTCTTATCCAGCCCGCGCTGGTAGAGTTCTTCCACTAAGGCACAAATGGCCGAGTCCATCCTCGGACCGGCACTCTTCATCCCTTTCTCGACATTGCCGTGCATATCAAATGAAAACGAGTGCGGATCAAAATTCACCGTGACAAAAGGCACTCCTGCTTCGACCAGCCGGCGGGCCAGCAAACAACTCTGCCCCCATCGGTGCATGCCGTAATGCTGTCTGGTAGCTTCTTTTTCCTGAGTGAGATCAAACGCCTTGCGGGCTTGTGGGCCACTGACGACCTCAAAAGCCGACTCGGTAAAGTGATCGACGGATGCCGCCGCCCGGTTGCTCGTAAACTCCCGTCGCTGCTGATCGACTTGATCCAGTAGCGATTTGCGATCCCGCAGGCGCTGGGAACTCAAGCCATCGACCAATTGCAGGTTGGGAACGCGGAACTTCTCACTGGTGGGATCGTCGTACATATAGAACGGATCAAACGCGCCACCCAGATAATGCGACTTGAAATTCGGCACAAAGACCAGATTCGCCGTTTGCGGAAATCCAAGATGCACATAAGGGGGCAAACTGACGGTTTTGGAACCACGGATCCTGGCCACATAGGATCCCGTTGCTGGCTGGTTCTTTTTCGGTTTCCCGGTGGTGCAAATGAACATCCCCACATCATGGCTACCGCTACCGACTTCAACGCTGCGCAAGAGCGCGACACGATCAAGAATCTGGGCATGCCGGGGAAGCAACTCGCATACCTGTGTACCTGGCAGGCACGTCGATATCGGTTGAAATGGACCGCGGTATTCAGCCGGTGCCTGAGGCTTGGGGTCATACGTTTCAAAATGTGTCGGACCACCACCCAACCAGACCTGAATGACCGCCGTGTCCGATACCGGATTGCCGGCAACCGCGGCCTCTCCACGGCGCGCCAGCAGTGACGGCAGAGACAAACCGGCCATGCCGGCAGACACGGTGGTGGTCAGAAATGAGCGACGGCGCGTGCGCTGCAGGGACTCGGACTGATCAGGTCTAGACGCCATAATCTTCTCCGCTGCGGACGGACGAGGCCACGACAGCCCGCATCTGAGGGAATAAAATCGACAATCCCAGAAATGGCCGAAGCGCGCATTCTGTAATTCGCCGATGCATCACACCTGCAATACTATCGCAAGACACGGCACGGAACGCCAGACAAATCAAGCAATCCGCACAGCAAAATTGCCTCGATCAAAACGACCTAGCAAGGATCCTGCAAGATGGCACGTATTCGCCAGGTGACAGCAACTGCCTACTCCTGCCCGTTTGACAAACAACATCAGCTGACGTTTGGATTGGGATCGAATGTCAAACGGGACATGGTGCTCGTGCGGATTACCAGCGATCAGGGCGTAGTGGGATACGGAGAATCACATCACGGACAGAACCCGACCGCCATGGCCGAGATTATCCAGCAGGGGCTGGCACCGCTGTTGACGGATTGCGACCCGCTCGACACTGAGGGAATTTGGGAGCGGATCAACCGACAACAACTCGTCACGCACGGGCTGGGGGCCGGTAGCATGATGGCCCTTTCTGGCATCGACATGGCGCTCTGGGATCTGAAGGGCAAGCTGCTTGATCAGCCAATTTACCGCCTGCTGGGTGGCGCCTCCAAAAAGATTCGAGCCTATGCGGGTGGCCTGGCCCTCGGCTTTCTGCCACCCGACGTACTGGCCGCCGAGGTCGCCGAACTGTTGGAGCAAGGCTTCACCGCGATCAAGATGCGCGTCGGGGACAGCCCCTCTCGAGACGCCCTGCGTGTCAAGCACATTCGGCGTACGTTTGGCGATGATCTTGATATCGCAGTCGACGCGGCCACGCGTTACGACCTGCGTGACATTCCTGAGGTGATTCGCTATTGCGAAGATAATCACGTCTACTGGTTAGAGGAGCCATTCACTCCCGACAATCTTGAGTCCTACGTGGAACTTCGCAAACGCACCAGTGTTCCAATTGCCGCCGGTGAAAATCACTACGGCCGCTACGCGTTTCGATCCTTGTTTGAGGCCCGGGCGATTTCCATCTGCCAGGCGGATCTCTCCAAATCAGGTGGCTTCACGGAATTGAAGAAGATCGCCGATATGGCTTCGGCATTTCACATCGCCATGGCACCCCATACCAGTCACAGCGTGCTCAGTGCGGCCGGTAATGCGCACTTGTTGTCAGCCCTGCCAGGCGGGATTCTGTTTGAAGCCGACGTCGCCAGGGTCAATCCATTTCGCACGGACCTGGCACAACCGATTTTCGGCGTTGTCAACGGACACATTGAGCCACCGCCCGGGCCCGGCCTGGGAATCCACATCGACGAGGACATGCTGGCCCGTTATCCGGCGATTCCCGGTCCCTGCTACCTGCCAGCAGCGCCGCCGGCATCCGCGGCCAGCGAGTCTGAAAACACGTAGCCAGGTAGTCCCGCGCTCCAGGCTCCAGGCCCAAGGCTTGTCCTCACCGGATGGGTTGCCCAAAATAGGCCTCTCCCCGGACGCGCGCTGCAAGGCGTAATGTGCATACCGGGGACACATCGAGCGGGTACCATAGCTCCACTCCCATAGCTCCACTCCCATAGCTCCACTCCCATAGCTCCACTCTTATCTCCACCCCTGGGTTCTGGAATCGGCGTGCCGTACGACACCATCATTATCGGAGCCGGACTATCTGGTTTCGCGGCTGGAATTCGCCTTGCGCATTTCGAGAAATCGGTTTGCATTCTCGAGCGGCACTACACAATCGGTGGCCTGAATTCCTTCTACCGCCTGCGGAATCGAAATCACGATGTCGGACTACACGCAGTTACCAACTACGCGGCCCCCGGCTCCAAAACCGGACCCTTGAGTAAATTACTGCGACAGTTGCGTTTGAGTTGGGATGATTTTGCGCTCTGCCCCCAAATTGAATCGAGCGTGCGTTTTCCCGACCGCTTGCTCCGGTTCAACAACGATCTGGAATTTTTCCGTCATCAAGTTCACAGCCAGTTCCCCTCCCAAAAAGATGGCTTTGAACAGCTGCTCTCCATGATCATGGAACACAATGAGCTGCATCTGACCGGTGAAACGGCTTCGGCGCGGGAAATCCTGCAGTCCGTTCTCTCCGATCCAGTACTCATTGATATGCTTTTTTGCCCACTGATGTTCTACGGAAGTCCAACCAGGAACGACATGGATTTCAGCCAATTTGTGATCATGTTCAAAGCCATCTTTGAGCAGGGGTTTGGGCGGCCTTTCAAGGGAATCCGACCGCTCATGAAAACGCTGGTCAACCGTTTTCGCAAACTGGGCGGGGAATTGAAATTGCGCAGCGGCGTACAAAAAATACTCACCCGCGGTAAGCGGACGGTCGGCGTCATGCTCGATAGTGGGGAAGTGCTGGAGGCAAACAATGTGCTCTCCTCGGCAGGCTCACTGGAGACGCTCCAATTGTGTGACCAGGAAGTGCCCGCGACAGATCCCGCGATGACGCCCGGCGAGATTTCCTTTATCGAGACGATCTACTCACTCGACCGGCTGCCGGCGGAGGTGGAACACGAGCAAACAGTGGTGTTCTTCAACGACGCCGATCGATTTCATTACCAGCCGCCAGACGATGCCTGTGACGTGCGCAGTGGAATCATCTGTTCACCTAATAATTTTGTCTATCCGGAAGATCACGTCGAAGAGGGGCGGATCCGGATTACGGCGCTGGCAAATCCGGGTTTCTGGTCCGATCTGCCCGAACCGGAATACGTCTCACAAAAAGAAGACTGGGGAAACCAAATTCTCTCGGCTGCACTCAAGCACATGCCGGACTTCCGTCCCCACATTCTCGACACGGATATTTTCACACCGCGCACGATCACCAGGTTTACCGGCCACATCAACGGAGCCGTCTACGGATCGCCCCACAAGGTGCGCGATGGACACACGCATCTCGATAATTTGTTTCTCTGCGGCACCGATCAAGGATTCGTAGGCATCGTGGGGGCGTTACTCTCGGGCATTACCATCGCCAACCTGCACCTGCTCAAGCCGTAACCACCACCACCCGCCGGACGTGGTGGCGGCGTTGGCCGCCGCCCCACATCGGCTCCTGGCGCAAGTGGTCTCTGGTCGCGGTCAATCGAACGCTCCCTGAAACATCAGGAATCGTATTCACGATCAGTGACCAGACCGGGTAACGGAATCGGATATTTTCCGTTCTCTGCCACGACGGGCGCCGGACCGTCGAACGAAAGCGAATCCAACTCTGGGGCAAACTCGTGATCCGAATTGAGAATCTCGTCATACGTGACCCGTTGTCCCGTATGAGCCGCCATGCGGCCCATCGACGTGACCAGGCTCGATTTAACCCCACGTTCCACTTCATGGTACGGTCGATCCGCGCGAATCGCATCAATCAGGTCGTCCCATTCAACCTGGTAGGGATTCGGCTCACGGTCAGGATACGCCCAGACGAGATCATCCTTGACGAAATTCTGGCCCTTATAAACCCGACTCTTGGCGGGAACGTGACCAGCGCTGGAGAAAATAGCAGAACCCTTGCTGCCGTGGACATACGTAGCGAAGTCGTTGTTACAACCCGGAATGGTACGGCCACCCACATGCATTTTGGTTCCATCACCAAAGGTGTACTCGATGGAATAGGAATCAAAATTCTGGTCGATGTGATCGCCACGATAGTGACGCCCACCCGCCGCAATCGCTTCTACCGGCCAGTCACCTTTGGCCCAACAACCTTCGTCGATGTTGTGGATCAGGAAATCGCTGACGGCACCACCACTGGCCCACAAGAAACCGTGGAAGTGGCGAATCTGCCATTCCAATTCGTTCGTCCCCTCCGGAATCGGTGGCACTGCCGCCGACCCGGTCGGACCGGCCATTCGATAGGCACGCAAACTGAGGACATCGCCGAGATCGCCGTTGTGAATCTTGTCCGCCAGAGCCTGCCGAGCCTTGCAGTGGCGACACATCAAGCCGACACCCACTTTAAGATTCTTCTCTTGCGCCTTCTTGCCC
>CAZITS010000151.1:0-9882 GCA_964542185.1 uncultured Pirellulaceae bacterium | reverse complement strand
AATGGGTGTGTGGTTGCTGGCGGAACAATCGACTGCGCGAAGGATCGATAGTTGATCTGCGATCGAGGCTTGCAGCGGCAGGTGTTCTGAAAACTGAACCCCGGGTAAGGCTGTGGAAATCGGAGAGAAAGGTCCGCGCACTTCGACCGGGGCGTGCGGTTTCGGATCCCACATATCAAGTTGACTGGGGCCGCCAGATAACCAGAACAAAATGACGGCCTTGCGGTTGGTGGCGTTTGGCTGCGGTCGGTTTGCGAAGGCTGCTGGCAAAGCCGCGCCACTCAGGCCGGCCATACTGGTCTGTAAAAACCAGCGACGGGCCCCAACCCGGATCGTGGCAGGATCCGTTACGTTACCTGGCGGGAAGACGTGCGCGGCTTGATGTTCGATAGAGGTATGGTGTGGCACGAACACTTCCTTTGCTGGAGAAACGTGACCGATCGCATTCAACGCACGCCTACTACTATAGCACCCGTGGTTGAGAGGAACCACACGAACCGTGTTCGTGGTGGCCGTTTGACAACCGTACGGCTCCCAGTGCATCCGTCTGGAGTGCTGTTTACCCCAATCGGCTCGGAGACGCGTGTTTCATCAACCTGAGCCTGGATGAAACACGCACTGGATGGAGTCGACGTTCAGGCTGCGCCGTCGAGGGCCAGGCCCCGTTTGGTTTTTTGTGGATCGATCGCAGTGGGATGTTCTCTCCTGGCGAGGGCAGCGTTATTATTGCTGGCGGAACAAGCTTGCCAGGAGAACAGGGGTAACCTCTGTTCCAGCGTCAGGCAGGAATTGACATGCTTCGTGTTTTCGGGATCTGATCATGCTGAACAATCTCTCTGAACGTATCTGTTGGAGTTGCGTTACCGGAGGCGGACGCAATGCACGGCTGATCCTGGTTGGTTTCCTGGTTGCTTTGAGTTCGAGCGGGATTTCTTCACGGGGTTATTCACAAGGGACCAAGGCGGATTACGAGCGGGCACGGACACTCGCGCAAAGATCTCGTGGGCTGGTTTTTCGTACGCGCGTGAAGCCGCATTGGATTGCTGGCAAACCGCAGTTCTGGTACCGGGTTCGCAGCGGTCGGGAGGCGCACCGTTTTGTCTTTGTCGATGCTGAGAAAGCCACACGTCGCGAGGCATTTGACCATCGACGTTTGGCGACAGCATTGGCGGCCGCTGCGTCGCGAGAGGTTTCTCATGAGCGTTTACCCTTTCAGTCCATGACCTATGACTCTACAGGTACAGCGATCGAATTCGCAGCTTTTGGTCGGCGTTGGCGCTGTGACCTGCAGGCGTATCAGCTGTCTCCGCGTGAACCCGCGAAATCGGAAAATCCGTCCACTGTAAAAGTCCTCCACAAACGACGTTCGTCCCGCAACGGCGGTGGTGAAACTTCCGTGCGATTTGTCAATCGTACCAAGGAGCGTTTGCAGCTTTTCTGGATTGACACTGAAGGGCGTCGCCGTGCTTACGGAATGATCGGTGCGGGTGCGCAGCGGGATCAGCACACCTACGCGGAGCATGTTTGGCTGGTCGTTAATGATGCAGGACGTGTGCGCGGTATCTTTGCGGCTGTGGAGGAAGAAGGTTCCGCTGTGATTGATGGCACCTTCCAGCTGAAGGCGGCCGATCGGCCGGTGTCGCGGCCCTCACCATCTGGCCAGTCGCCTGACGGACGCTGGCAGGTTCGTATTGAGCGACACAATCTTGCCTTGCGCGATACCGAGACGGATGAGCAAATGGTATTGAGTGACACGGGAACTTCCGAGGATCCCTTTGTCGCTCGTTTTGCCTGGTCCCCGGACTCTCAATATCTGATTGCGGTCCAAGAACGTCTCGGTGATCAGCGTGAAGTGCACTTGATTGAAAGCGCCCCACAGGATCAATTGCAACCGCGTTTGCATTCTTTTCGGTATGCCAAGCCCGGTGATCAGATGCCGCTGGCACGGGTGCGACTGTTCGATGTTGTTCATCGCAAACAAATACCCGTGGATGAGAGTTTGTTCTCCAACCCGTGGAGTATCGATGACTTTCACTGGTCACCCGATGCGCAGCGTTTTACGTTCCTTTATAACCAGCGTGGCCACCAGGTGTTGCGGGTTGTCTCCATCGAGGTGGCCACCGGTCAGACCAGGGCATTAATCTCCGAGGAGAGCGACACCTTCGTCGACTATGCCTACAAACAGTTCACACATTACCTGGACGAAGCGGGTGAAATTCTCTGGATGTCGGAGCGGGACGGTTGGAACCATCTTTACCTGTACGACGCCGAGACCGGAAAGGTCAAGAATCAGGTGACTCGGGGCCCATGGCTCGTACGGGGAGTGGATCATGTGGACGCGGAAAAGCGACAAATCTGGTTCCGGGCTGGCGGAATGGACACGGAGCAGGATCCCTACCATGTCCATTACTGTCGAGTGAATTTCGACGGAACCGGACTGGTTCAATTAACGGATGGAGATGGGACCCATGCGGTCGAGTTTTCCCCGGAACGTCGTTTTCTGTTGGACACTTATTCGCGGGTCGATTTGCCGCCAGTGACCGAACTGCGCAGTGCCGAACAGGGTACCTTGATCTGTCGACTCGAAGAGGCCGATGAGGCAGCGCTGGTCGAGTCGGGTTGGCAGCGACCGGAACGCTTTGTTACCAATGGAAGGGATGGCAAGACAAAGATTTACGGTGTGATCTTTCGTCCCAGAAATTTCGTAGACAACCAAAAGTACCCGGTGATTGAGAAGATCTATGCCGGCCCGCATGGGGCACACGTTCCCAAGAAGTTTGCCGCATTTCATTCAGCACAAGCGATGGCCGAACTGGGATTCATTGTGGTGCAAATCGATGGCATGGGGACCTCGCAGCGATCCAAGGCATTTCACGATGTCTGTTGGCAGAATCTGGCCGATGCGGGTTTTCCAGATCGTATTCTCTGGATCGAGGCCGCGGCGAAAGCCTATCCCCAGTTGGACCTGTCCCGGGTGGGAATTTATGGTGGCTCCGCAGGGGGCCAGAATACGCTCGGGGGCCTGCTCAATCACGGCGAATTTTACAAGGTGGGCGTAGCCGATTGTGGTTGCCATGACAATCGCATGGACAAGATCTGGTGGAATGAACTTTGGATGGGGTGGCCGATTGGACCTCATTACAAGGAGCAATCCAATGTGCAGCGCGCGCATCAACTACAGGGCAAGTTGTTGTTGATCGTCGGAGAGCTGGACCGGAATGTCGACCCCGCTTCCACCATGCAGGTTGTCGACGCACTGGTCAAGGCGGACAAGGATTTTGACTTGCTGGTGATTCCCGGTGCCGGACATGGTGCGGCTGGAACACCTTATGGTAGGCGCCGGCAACGCGATTTTTTTGTTCGGCACCTGCTCGGTCGAGAACCACGGCGCGAGTAAATGGAAGGGCAGTGCAACAGCTGGGCCAGTTCTGAATCAGGGCGTCTGTTTGGCGCGCTCAATCGTCTGTAACGCTTCCAGGCAGGCGTTGCGAATGTGATAGTCCTTGTGTTTCGCTCCGCTTGATAAGGCTGCGGTGGCCAAAGGCGAGCCGATCTTGCCCAGCCAATCGGCGGCAAAAATCGGGAGGCCTCGACTGGGGTGTTGCAGGCCGGTTTGCAGTAGTTCGAACGCTTGCGGTTCGATTTCCAGGCGACAGCGCGCGTACGCGGCGGCCGTGCGGACCGAAAGGGAAGGATCTTTGAGCAGCTTCTGAAACGTTGTGCGGTTTCCGGCCGCCCGATCACCCAAGGCGCTGAGCGCCCAGAATCGCACGGCGGCGTGCTTGTCCCGACATGCCCGCAGCAGCGCATCGTCTGCCCGGGCGAAAAAACCAGGCAGGGTGCGGACCGCTACCAGCCGGGCGCGCAAATCACCGTCAGCCAGGTGTTTGACCCACTCGGCCAGCGTTTTACCAGCCAGCTGTTGAGGTGCTGCGCGTGTCTCCGTTGCGTGGGAGTTGGTTTGCATTGCCAACGCGAGAGCCAGCGCGAACATGACCGGAATGAATCGATAGGGGGGCCAGCAAAAGAACAACACAAGAGTTCCTTTCTCTACCAGGGCGCCGGGGCTGTGGTGGTTCGGTTGTCGACCCACTCGCGGTTGGTAGTGTAGCCGGTTTTGCCGCAGTTGTTGTACCGGTGTCGCAAAAGAAGGGTGCTGCAAAAGAAGGGCGAATCGCTGTCGCCCGCTGTACCGTATTGAACTCGGTGTGCCGTATTGAAAGGGACGACGCAAGCGCCATAATCAGCAGGGTTGGTCGTAGGCAATTGTCTGGTTACGAAAATATATGACAAACGTCGATCGAGGAAACGCTATGAGCGCTGATGCCAGAGTTGAGGAATTAGGACTCGAACTTCCACCCGCACCGAAACCGGGTGGAGTTTACAAGCCGATCGTGATCTTTGGAAATGCAGCATACGTGTCGGGGCATGGCCCTGTGAAGCCGGACGGCTCGATGTACACAGGACGTGTGGGTGCGGAAGTAGATCAGCAGGCGGGTTATGATTCGGCACGGCAGACCGGGTTGGCGATTCTGGCGACCTTACGCGCAAATCTAGGCAGCCTCGATCGCGTGAAGCGAGTCATCAAGACACTCGGCATGGTCAACGCGGCAGCCGATTTTCAGAACCACCCGGCTGTGATCAACGGGTTTAGTGATCTGATGGCCGAGGTGTTTGGCGAGGATAATGGCGTCGGCGCACGTAGTGCTGTGGGAATGGGATCGCTCCCCGGAAATATTTCCACTGAAGTGGAAGTGATCTTTGAATTACATCCCTGACGCGCTGGCTGCGCTCTGAAAATGGGGCGCACTTCCCCGTCTGTTGTGGCCGCTGCGCGGGTCAATGGTTGTAGATAAACCGTTGGGTGTTCAAGAGTGCCCACAGGATGTCTTCGATCGCGGCGCGGCGCGAATCTGAGATCTTGAATGCCTGGAGCATCAGGTCCGTTTCGGGTTGAGTGGGCAGCCGGGACAACGTGGCCAGGTAGAGTGATTCCACGACTTCTGCAGGCGTTTGCCGGCTGGCGGCGAGTTGCCCAACCAGACCGTCGGGGTGTTGGAGTTTCTTCAATACTTCAGGGGAGTTCATCAGGTGCAGGGCTTGCGCGATGCTGGGTTCGTTGCCGCGTTCGCACTCGCAGACCGACAGTCGCGCGGGGCGCCCAAAGATCTTGAAGAAATACGAGGGCATACGATTGTCCCAGATGTCGACTGCTCGATACCCCAGTGGCCAGCCGTTGAACGATTCAGGGACACCTGTGGCCTGGCACAGCGCGTCCAGCAGGATTTCGGCGGGTAACGCTTTGTAGGCCGCATGTGAGTAGGCCTGTTCATCACGCTGATTGCTGGTTTTGGGAACAGAGGTCAACTGGTAGCAACGCGAGTTGAGCAGGGTTCGTGTAAATGCCCGCAGATCGTATTTCACCTCGACGAGATGATCGGCGAGTGCGGCGAGCAAAGGCTCGTTGGTTGCGGGGTTGGTAGCTCGCATGTCATCGACGGGTTCGACCAGGCCACGCCCGAAATAGTGCGACCAGAGTCGATTTGCGATCATACGCGTGAAAAATGGATTCTTTGGATCGGTGACCCAATCGGCCAGCACTTCCCGACGGTCCGTGGCGGCATGTTCTGTCGCGGGCGGGCCTCCTAGTCCGGCTGCCGGGACAGGTTCCCCCGAACGCGGGTGTTTCAAATCGCTGCCGCCGCTGGAAGAGACAAGTTGGCCACCGGTCGGAAGGCCTTTTCGACTGATTCCTGTGAACAGGCCAGCAAAGGCGAAGTAGTCTTGTTGGGACCATTTTTCAAACGGATGATGGTGACACTCAGCGCATTCGATGCGCACGCCGAGGAACACCTGGCTAACGGAGCGCGCCAATTGTTGTGGGTCCGATAGTGCTTGATAGAAGGCGGCGGGAGTTTCAGAAACGGTGCTGCCACGCACGGTTAGAATATCTCGTACGAACGCGTCATACGGTCGATTGTTTGCCAGCTGTTTCCGTAGCCAGCGTGTGAAGGCGACGGCTCCCTGGGGTGTGATTTTGTCTTTGTCGACACGCAGGATGTCGGACCAGCGCATCGTCCAGTAATCAGCGTAAGCCGGCTGTTCGAGGAGCGCGTCGATGAGGCGACTGCGTTTGTGGGGGTTGGTATCCGTGAGAAAACGACGCGCCGTTTCACGCGCCGGTAGTCTTCCAGTTACATCCAGGTAGACGCGGCGGAGAAACATCCCGTCGTCTGCCAGTGCACTTGGTTCGAGGCCCAGCTCGACCAGCTTGTCCCATACCAGGCGGTCGATAAAGTTGTTTTCGGTGGGACGCTCGACAGAAACTCCCTGTTGGGGCAAGGTAATCCGGGCTACGGTCACATGGCCCATGTAACGAACAAGAATCGCCGCCTGGCCGGCTACGTCGCTGGCCTGAATCAGGCCGTCTGTGTTGACCTCGGCAATTGGTGGAGCATTGGAATCAAATTCGGCTTCCGCAGTCACGCAGAAGTGATTTCCGGCCGCGTCCACCGCGCTGACTTGAAGTTGTTGAGACGCGCGTGGCTGCAGAACAAGATTCGCTGGCTGCACAACGATTTTTTCCAGCGGGCGCTGTCCCGGTTGATCGAGAGTTGCGCCTTCACTGATCCAGCGCGTCAGGCGTTGGTACCACAAGCTGTCCTGGTGAATGCGTTGGCCGCCCCCATGCGGCATTTGTGCGCTGCTCTTGAGCAGGAGCAGGCTTTGTGCTGGCGCGGTTAAAGTGACCCGCCGTCCTCGACTCTCCTTGATGAGAGCCGTATGGTCCGCCGTTGGATCAAATCCGAAAACGCTTAACTTGAATCCGTTTTGTCCCTCAGCCTTTCCGTGGCAGCCCCCCGAGTTGCAGCCGGCTTTCGTCAGAATAGGCAGGATCTCTTCTCGAAACGAGACAGGCGTGGGTTGCTTGAGGTGGCGCACTTCAATTGGAATGATGCGCAGTTCGTCGCGGACTCGCACCTGTAACTCGGTGTTGCCTTCAGAGCGGGGATGGATCTGGCCGCGATCGTCGACGGAGGCAATGTTCGTATTGCGTATCTTGTACTTCGCCTGGCGTGTCAGATCGGTGGTGGCGCGGGGTGGGGTGACGAGCGTCACCAGCAATTGCTGGGATGCCTCGGGTGAATCCAGCACGACGCGCTGAGGCAGGATACGCAGCTCCTGTCCCTGGGCCGATTTGCCGAGATTTACTACGTCGAGACCGGGTACGTCGACAGCCGGTACGCCGAGCGTGAAGAGCGTCAAAGTGGCTATCCAGAGCAGGTGCCGCCGCATTGCTGATCGCCCCCTCGCCAACTGCCATCAGGTTCTTCAAGGACCGAATACCTCTACTATAATTCTTCTGCGACAGGCTGGCCATGGCGGATGATCTGGCCGGGGCACGCCGCAACGGTTGTGGTGGTGTTGCCACAGCGGCCCAGATAAGGCGGCCTAGGGTATCAGGCGGCCCAGAGTGGCGTACAACAAAAAGCCAAACCACAACAGGAAACAGACAATACTTACCGCCAGCAGTGGACGGTTCGGGCGTGGTGGATCAACCGGATCCGGTGCCGCGTCGGCAGGAGCGATGTCGGTTTGCCGGGTTTGAGGAGAAACGGATGTGTTTCGTGGGCGTTTTTTCCGCCGTCCCATGACGTTGTTGATTCCAGGGCGTTATTGATTCCAGGACGCGGTTGATTCATTCCGGCAAGGTAAAACGAAAAGTCTGATTCAACGCAGTGTCGAACGAATAGACATCATCGAAGTCTTCACGCCGATCTTCTTCGGACTTCTTCATGCGACCAATGCGAATCAAGTTGTAGACGATTTCGCCAAAGTCGCTGGTCTCAAATACACCCCAACTATTGAGTACGGACTGGGCAAGTAAGCCGTACTGCTCGAGCGCGTAAAGGCGAATTACGTCGCATAATTGTTGCCCAGTCAAATGGGATTCGGATTGTTCTGCATCGGACGGCTGTTCTTCGCGGGTTTCCTGCGCGTAATTCAGCGCTTCGCCGACGAATTGATAAGCCTCTGCTTTATAACGCTGGTCATCGCGTAACAGCTGAATGAATTCAATGGGAAAAGAAGACATGTGTGGACGGAATCAAGAATTGTTGGCGGAGGAATTCTGGTTGTCGTTTTGGTCGTTTGCAGGCCGCTTGGCCCGGTCGCTGTCCTGGGAAGAGCGGCGTGACGAATCACGTGGTCGGCTGCGCTCGCCGGTTCCTTTGCGTATGACGGACAGCACTTCGCTGGAGTCGATCATGACACGACGATTATCTTCATTTTGCACAAGCAGTTGTTGCGTCAGGATCTCTTGATTGAGGACCTTCGCTCTGCCCGCTGGTGTGACGATGTCAGAGCCGATGGGCGGCAATTCCTTTTGGAGTTCCTCGTAGGTGTCAAATTCGTATCGCAGGCAGCACTTCAACCGTCCACAGCGTCCTGAGATCTTTGTCGGGTCGAGGGTGGCTTTCTGCAATTTTGCCATCCGCATCGAGACGGGCGGCATGGCCGACAGGTGCGTGTTGCAACAAACCGGTTTGCCGCAATCTCCATAATCCGCCAGCAGCTTTGCTTCATCCCGTACGCCGATCTGGCGCATCTCGATGCGGGTCTGGAATTCAGCTGCCAATTGCTTGACGAGCTCACGGAAATCAACGCGTTGTTCAGCCAGATAATAAATCACAACTCGTTCACCGCCGAACAGGTGTTCGATATCGACGAGCTGCATGTCCAATTTCAACTGCTCGACATACTTTTTGCACGTCGCCAGTTCCGCGGATTCGTTGGCCTGGAGGTGCTCGAGTTCCTTCTGGTCGGCGTCCGACATCGACCTGAGGATTTGGCCGTGAGCGGGGGATTTCAGCTGCGCAGTCGCTTGCTCGGTCGCTTCGCAGAGGACCTCACCGGCATCCATGCCTCGATTGGTGCGAACAATTACCCGGCCGTTGCGCGCATAACTGGCGCCACCGCGTGGTGACAACACGCCCAGGGTCCGCATCGATCCAAATCGAACGACGTACTTTGGCATGACAGCTTCGTGGTCAAGGTTTCACCTGGTAACCGGACGTGGCCAGATAGCCGGACGCGTCCAGCCGATAGTATACCGGCCGTGAGGAAGGCCGCAAAGCTTGTCCGGCCGCGTTCCGACAGGTGCAGGCCTGGAAAGGGGATGCACCCGGAGCGGTGATCAGGTAGTGCAATTCTTGGTTCCTGCGTGTTGTTCGGCTGCAGGAAAGCAACCGGGCAGGTCGATTGCATACCACTGGTCCAGTGCGTCAAGCCAGTCGGCACGTTCGCGCACTTGGGTAAAGGCTTGCCGCACCGAGAGCGCCTGTGGATGGAGCGCAGAGTAGCGAATCCCGAATTTTCTCATCAGTGGTCCGCAGCGGTCCGGTCCGTAGAGTTGTTCTGCCAGGCTGTAGTGCCGTTCCATCACCTCGCGTTGTTCAAGCAGCGTCGGCGCAGCCGGCAGAGGTTCACCATGGAGTAATGCGTGGGCCTGCTGGAAAATCCAGGGGTTGCCAATGGCGCCGCGTGCCACAGTGACTCCGTTGACACCGGTCTGTTGCATCATGTCCAGACAGTCCTGGGCGGAGAACAGGTCTCCACTTCCCAGGATGACCCGCTCTCCCACATGGCGTTTGACCTCTTTGAGGAAATCCCAGGAGCTGCGTCCCACGTACCGTTGTTGTACGGTGCGGCCGTGTACTGTGACGGCAGCGACACCGGCCGCAAAAGCGCCATCCAGAATGGTGAAGAAATGGTCGCGACTCTCGGCGGAATCGTCAATTCCGCGCCGCATCTTGACCGTTACCGGGATCGAATCAGGTACGGCTTGCCTGGTTCGTTGCAGAATTTCCAGTGCGGCCGCAG
>CAZITS010000150.1:0-9989 GCA_964542185.1 uncultured Pirellulaceae bacterium | reverse complement strand
AGCAGTGTTTGAAAGAACCTCCGCCGGTTGGAATCTCTCCAAACAGAGCTGGCAAGTACTGAAACTTGACAAAGAACTGATTCTCTTCCCCCTGCTCAGTGGGATCGCCTGCCTGCTGGTAACGGCCTCCTTCGCAGTTCCCGCGCTGGCACTGGTGGAGGTTGATAGCCCTACGTCTCAGACCGCCACTGCAGACGACAGTGAAATCTCTCCAACGGATGTTCTCACGTTGATAGGTGCGTTGGCCTATTATGTGGCTAACTATTTTGTAATCATTTTTTTCAATTCTGCGCTGATCGCCTGTGCGCTGATTCGCTTCAAAGGTGGGAACCCTACTCTGGGTGACGGATTTTCTGCCGCCTTTGCTCGGCTGCCACAGATCTTTTGCTGGGCGTTGGTCGCCGGGACAGTTGGAATGCTACTGCGGATACTGCAAAGCAATAGTGAAAACAGACTGAGCCGCTTCCTGATCGGCCTGTTGGGACTCGCCTGGTCTAGCGCCACTTACTTCGTAGTACCTGTGATTGTCGTGGAAAAATTGGGACCGTTGGCGGCGGGAAAACGATCGCTCGAGATTCTCCGCTCAACCTGGGGCGAGTCCCTGGGCGCCAGGTTTGGCACCGGCTGCATCGTCGCGCTCATGATGCTGGTATCGCTCGTTCCCGTGATCGTCGGTTTCGTCTGCTGGGGTATAGGTCTCCCGGTTGTCGGCATCCCACTGGTACTGGCTGGTCTAGGTATGGTCATGACCGTCGTGCTGATCTCATCGGCGCTCGAGAGTATCATCCTGGCTGCACTCTACCTCTACGCTGCCGAGGGGCGCATTCCGGATCAATTCCAAGGCGATGCGATCCAGACTGCCTTCTAGTCCGTCTGACGCGGCAGCGACGCCCCAGCACCAATACGAGTGAAAGCGTTTGGTCGGATTCGTCCGACAGGCAAATTGGACTCCCAGCGTCCCACAGATCTTCACGCGACTTCAAGCACTTCCGTGGCGCTATCGCGTCCTGCGACATAGAGTGGAAACTGATCCCCCAGTCTCTGCCGATGCGCCCGCAAGGCCAGCTGTGGATCGTTATTCTCTTCCGAGAGATGAGCCAGACACGCCCATTGCAGGCGATCTTTGCCAGCAGCCAACACGTCCGCCGCTTCACTGTTCGAGAGATGCCCTCCCTGGCCACGAATACGCCGCTTCAGGGATTCCGGGTACGGACCGACAGCCAACATATCAGCATCATGATTACTCTCGAGCACCACTGCATCGAGACTGGCAACAGCCTCCCGGAGACCAGAAAACACGTAGCCCAGGTCGGTCATCACTCCCACCCGCGTCTTTCCATCATCCACCACAAAGGCGACTCCATCGACTGCGTCGTGCGGTGTCGGTATCGTCTCGATCCGCACATCTCCAATTTCAATCGGCCGGCCTGCGACAAAATGCCGGACATCGGTCAATTTGCCCAGTCTCTCTTTACCAGCGGCAACGGTGAGTGTGCCGCGGGTAACATAGACCGGCAAACCAAATTTCCGCTGAAAGACACCTAACGACCGCGTATGATCGCGATGATCGTGTGAAATCAGCAGCGCATCTACCTCACGGATCTGCTGGCCTGATTCAAACAACGCTTGCTCCGCCTGCCGGCCACTGATACCTGCATCAAAAAGCAGACGCGTGGCCCCAGCTTCTACGAAAATACAATTACCACTGCTGCCTGACCGCAACGCAATGACCTTCATTCGCACCGCCTCACATTCCAGTATTTCAATCGATCTGGCATTCTATCCTGCTAGTGGGACCCGCCCCGAGTCGCAGGTCGCTGCTTGTCTGCCATCGCTCGCGTCCACTATAACGAGGGATTGAACACAACCCGAGAGTGAACTTTCCAATCCTGGGATCGAGCAACCTGTGTGCGGTATCGTTGGAATTCTACTGAAAACAGACGCCTTGCGTCCCAGCTTGGGAAAACTGGCAACCCCGATGCTGGAGTGCATGGGTACGCGGGGTCCCGATTCAGCAGGCCTGGCGGTATTCCAAAACCTCCTCGATGAACCGCAACGCCGTTATTCACTCCGCGCCCAACAACCGGATTTTGACTGGCAACACTGGCAAGCCGGTTGGCCCGACCCCCACCTGGGCACGCTCGAAATTCAGGGCACGCATGCCAGCCTGATTTCGTCTAACCCAGTTGCACAAGTCCACGAATTGCTCCAACAGATTTCTGCAGACGTGCGACTGCTGGCCACGGGCCGCGCCATTCGGCTTTTCAAAGACGAAGGGCATCCGATCGAAATCAGCCGTCGCTGTGCTTTTCCTGAACTGCAGGGAACACACGCTGTCGGCCATACAAGGATGGCCACCGAATCTGTCGTCTCGCCCGAACACGCGCATCCCTTCACAGCAGGAGAAGATTTCTGCCTGGTACATAACGGGTCACTCTCCAATCCATATAGCGTGCGACGCAAACTGGAGCGGCGCGGTATCGTCTTCGAGACCGACAACGACACCGAGGCGGGCTGCCGGTTCCTGCAGTGGCGGATGCGCGAAGGCGACAGCCTGGAAGAGGCGATCCACCGCTCTTTTCGTGAACTCGATGGGTTCTTTACTTTCCTGATGGCAACCGCCGGTAAACTCGTGCTGGTACGCGACGGCTTTTCCTGCAAACCGGCCGTGGTAGCGGAAACAGACGAGTATGTTGCCGTCGGGTCGGAGTTTCGCTCCCTCGCCCACTTGCCAGGGATCGCCAACGCAGATGTCTTCGAGCCCTTCCCGGAACAGATTTACTCATGGCACGTGTGACCCACCTGGACCTGGCAAACCTGACGATTCGGGAGGTCAACCAGTTCCTCCATCACGAACTCGACGCCAGCCAAACTGCGCAAGTCGACATCCAGAACCCCGATGGCAAGCACAGTATCGCCGCCGGACTCGACGTGGATGTCACCGTCAACATCCTGGGACATGCCGGGTATTTTGTCGCCGGCATGAACAAACAGGCCAGCGTCACCATCCATGGCAACGTCGGCTGGAGCGTGGCGGAAAACATCATGTCAGGGACAGTACGTGTGACCGGACACGCCTCACAATGCACGGCCGCATCGGGGCACGGTGGACTAGTCGTGATCGAAGGAAATGCCTCGTCACGATGCGGTATCTCTATGAAAGGATGTGACATCGTAGTCCAGGGAAACGTCGGCCATTTTGCCGGCTTCATGGCACAAGCGGGGCGGCTTGTCGTCTGTGGCGACGCGGGACCACACCTGGGTGATTCTCTCTACGAGGCGATTCTCTATGTCCGTGGCAGTATTGCCAGTCTCGGTGCCGATGCCCAGCAAGAGGAGATGACTCCCGACGACATCCAATCGATCTCGGAACTGCTGGCAGCTAGCGCCGTCGCAGCCGATCCACACGAATTCAAAAAGGTGGCAAGTGCGCGCCGCCTGTATCACTGGAACGCTACCGAGCGTCAGGAATACTAAGGCCCTCCTGGGGAATCCAAACGTTGACCAGCCAAATCCATCGTGAACCGAGCGCCTCGTTTGACCGTGGCATCATCAACTACATTCGCCAGGCAGCAGAGCGCGGCATCTACGACATCCGTGGAATGGGCGCCAAACGTCCTGTGCCGAATTTTGATGACCTGATTTTCTTGACGGCATCCGCATCACGCTATCCGCTGGAGGGCTATCGCGAAGCGTGCCACTTGGAAACCGTCCTGGGGACCCGATACGCCAAACAACCGGTAGTTCTGCAGTCACCAATCACGATCGCTGGCATGAGTTTCGGGGCACTCTCCGCCAACGTGAAAGAAGCGCTCGGAAAAGCCGCGACCGAGGCGGGCATTTCGACAACGACCGGCGACGGTGGTATGACGGATGAAGAGCGTCAGTCTTCCAAGACACTCGTCTACCAGTGCCTCCCCTCTCGATACGGGTTCAACCCGGACGACTTGCGCCGCGCCGATGCGTTAGAACTCGTACTGGGCCAAGGCGCAAAACCGGGTGGTGGCGGAATGCTCCTGGGACAGAAAGTCAGCGACCGTGTCGCTCAGATGCGGACCTTACCCGCCGGCATCGACCAGCGTTCAGCTTGTCGGCACCCCGACTGGGTGGGGCCCGACGACCTCAAGATCAAGATTGAGGAACTGCGTGAGATCACGGACTGGAAAATTCCCATCTATGTCAAGATGGGCGCCACTCGCGTACGCGACGATGTCAAACTCGCGGTCAAAGCAGGGGCAGACGTGGTGGTTATCGACGGCATGCAAGGAGGCACTGCAGCAACCCAACAGGTCTTCATCGAGCACACCGGGATCCCTACCCTGGCGGCACTACCGCTGGCAGTAGAGGCGCTTGAGGAACTGGACGTCGCCGATGAAGTTCAACTCATCATTTCGGGCGGAATTCGCAGTGGTGCCGACGTCGCCAAAGCACTGGCGCTTGGCGCCGATGCCGTCGCCATCGGCCAGGGAGTGCTCATCGCCCTGGGGTGTAACCATGACAGCTATGTCGAGGGAGGCACGCACCACGACGCTACCCAGGATTACGCCCGCCTTGATACCGCTCCTGGCTTCTGCCACCACTGCCAGAGCGGGCAATGCCCGGTCGGAATTACCACCCAGGATCCCGTGCTCGAGCAGCGTCTTTCGCCCCAGCGCGGCGCCCAGCAACTGGGAAATTACTTGCAGGTGCTGGAGATGGAATTGACGACCCTGGCGCGCGCCTGCAGCAAATCGAACGTGCACCACCTGGAACGCGAAGACCTGGTGGCTTTGACACTGGAAGCGGCCGCCATGGCTCGGGTTCCTCTGGCGGGCACCAGCTGGATCCCCGGAATCTCCTGAACCTCGCAAGATTCTGCGCCCGCTCAGCTGGTAACCCAGGATCCTCGTGCAGAGCTCCTTGCCAGTAAGACTATTGACGTTGCGGCAGATTCGGGCAAACTGAGGCTCTCGCATTGCCGGCGACATGGTCTTCAGCAACTTTCCAGACAGGCCAATGCACCGTGGATCAAGAACTCTCGGCCCTGACTATCATCTTCACCGAGTTTTACTACTGGGTGACCGTGGTGATGATGTTCCTGATTCACGTCGGCTTCTGTCTCTATGAAGTAGGCGTTTCCCGAGAAAAGAACAAACTTAATACGCTCATGAAGAACTCGATGCTGATCCCCGTGATCACACTGGGTTTCTTCTTATTTGGCTGGTGGATCTACTTTGCATTCCAGAATGGGCCTGGCGTTACCGGGGCACTGAAATCTGCTTCCTGGTCCGAACCCTGGAACCCACTGATGGGTCCTCATCTCGGTGGCAGCGGCAACAATGCCGTCGGATTATCCCAAGATGAACTCGACTTGTGGCCCCGACTCAACGGGGTCTTCTGGGCCGCGTTCCTGCTGTTCTCCTGGACGGCGGGCTCCATCCTTTCAGGTGCCGTGATCGAGCGGATTCGCTCCGGAGCCTTCTGGCTACTCGCCCTGGTGGTGGGCTGCGTCACCTGGGTTCTGGGCGCTTCGTGGGGATGGTCGGACGCCGGCTGGATGGTTCGCGTACTCGGCTACCATGACGCCTATGCCTCAGGGGTGATTCACGCCCTGGCCGGCGGTTCAGCCCTCGCGATCTTGATCCACCTGGGCCCCCGCATCGGACGTTTTCGCGCCGATGGAACGCCCCGCGTATTGCCCGCACACAATACCTGGATGATCATCATTGGCATGTTCCTGATCTTTACTGGCTTCTGGGGATTCTATGCGGCCTGCAACATCCCCATGGCAGATATCGATCCGGACGACACAACCCAACTGTTTTCCGCGACCACGATTTACTTGACTCCGACCACACTCAGCGCCATCACTTTTAATTTCCTGATGGCGTTGGCTGCTGGCATGATTACCGGCTATCTCGTTTCCCACGGCGACGCGTTCTGGACTTTTCAAGGTGGCCTGGGTGGAATTATTACAGCCTCAGCCGGGAATGATCTCTACCACCCCTACCAGGCATTTTTCGTGGCCGCATTTGGTGTCTGGTGTGCCTACAAGCTGCACTTCTGGGTTGAGAGGAAATTCCGTATCGATGATGCGGTAGGAGCAGTTGCCATCCACGGCTACTGTGGTTCAATCGGTGTACTGCTGGTTGGATTCTTGCTGTGGGGCTACCCTAGTTCACCGGACGACACGTTCGCCCTGATCACGCCCTGGGGCCAATTGGCTGGGGCCGTTATGATGTTCCTGCTACTCGGTTTTGTCCCCTGCTATATCATGACTGCCGCGCTACGGCGGGCAGGGGTGCTGCGCATCCCCAGGGAGGTCGAGTTCGCTGGGCTGGACTATCAACTGGTCGCCTTGGAGCAGCAGCAGCAGCAAGAGTTCAGCATGGCGGAACGTCAGGAATTTGAGACAGGCGTCAAGGAGCATTCACAATGACCCCGACCGTCGACAGCTGGCGCAACAACCCCGCAGAACTGGGGCCCCTCTACCCACTCGTCGGTTATGAATTTGTTATGTTCATTGCCTGCGCCGCTGCACTACTGGGATTTCTTGTCTGGAAATTCCGCAGTGAAAACGCACACTATCGCCAAATGGTTGCGGAACTCACCGACCACGCGCCAATCACACCTGCAACTTCCAATTCGGATCCGACTGGATTCCCCTCGCATCAGGACTCCCAAGATGCCCACTCGTGAAGAGATTCGCCAGCGTCTCCAGGACAACGGCATTGAATTCCTGCTGGCACAATTCGTCGATATCCACGGCGCTGCCAAGGTCAAAATGGTGCCCGCCAACTGCCTGGATGACATGATTGACAGCGGCGCTGGCTTCGCTGGCGCCGCCGTCTGGGGAGTCGGACAGCAACCGCACTCCCACGACATGCTGGCACGCATTGACCTGGAAAGCTATACACCGCTGCCATGGATGCCCAATACGGCCCGTTTCGCCGCGGACTTGTTTGTCGATGACGAATCCTACCCATACTGCCCCCGCACGAACCTGAAACGCGTACTCGCTGAAGCGCGTGACGCCGGCTACTTGTTCAACGTCGGCATGGAGCCTGAGCACTTTCTGGTAACGCGCAATGAAGATGGCTCGATTGCGCCATGGAATCCCGACGGCGTCGATAACTTATCCAAACCTTGTTACGACTATCGATCGATGGCACCTGCAATGGACTACTTGCAGGAATTGACCACATCGCTCAACCAACTGGGATGGGGCGTCTACCAGGCCGACCACGAAGACGGGAACGCACAGTTTGAAATCAACTTTGACTACCAGGACGCCCTGGTCACTGCAGATCGCATTACCTTCTTCAAAATGGCAACATCGCAACTAGCGAAAAAATACGGTGCCATCGCCACACACATGCCCAAACCTTTCCGCGATCGGACGGGAAGTGGCCTCCATGTACACTTTCACCTGGCGGATGCCAACACGGGAGAGGTCGTATTCGCCGACCCCGCTGACCCGCGTGGACTGGGTTGTTCCCAGCTGGGCTATCATTTTGTGGGCGGCGTGCTCCACCATGCCCGTGCCTTATGCGCTGTCACCAGCCCCACCGTCAATTGCTATAAGCGGCTGCAACTCGGAGCGGGCCTCTACTCCAGCCGTAGTGGATACACCTGGACACCTGCGTTTATTACCTATGGCGACAACAACCGCACTCAGATGATCCGTACGGCGGGACCCGGACATTTCGAAGACCGTACGGTCTCCGCCGGCTGCAACCCCTACCTGGCACTAGCTGCCTACCTCGCCGCCGGTTTGGATGGCATCAAGAACCAAATCGATCCTGGTGACCCCAATCTACAAAACATGTACGAAAGACCCGTGGCCGAAGTACAGCAGCAGGGCGTCGGCATCCTGCCGCAATCACTCCACGAAGCGATTGAAGCATTCAAACAGGACGACGTCGTGCAAAGTGGCCTGGGTGTCATTGCCAGTGAGTTGATCGACCTGAAAACACGTGAATGGGCCACTTATGACCAGCAGGTCACGCCCTGGGAAGTCGACAACTATTTGACGTCGTTCTAGCCTTTTCCTAGCCTTCGATCTTTCGAATACCCCCGTCAGCCGGCAGCCTGTCGCAGCCGCCCTCAGCGTGAATCATGCCGCACCGCTTGCTCAAATTTGGATTCAGCGATCACCATCCGGAACCTCGTATGTTCCGTGAGGTGAGCCAACTTAAACCCGAGTACGATGCGGTGATTATCGGAGGGGGCGGGCACGGGCTGGCAGCAGCCTATTATCTGGGAAAAGATCACGGCATCTCGAATGTCGCGGTGCTCGAACAAGGCTATCTGGGGGGAGGTGGCACGGGACGCAATACCGCCATTGTCCGATCCAATTAACTGACTCCCGAAGGCGCGCGTTTCTACCAGGCAAGTGTCGAGTTGTTTCAGGATCTCTCGCGCGAACTGGACTACAACCTGTTCTATTCCGAACGTGGGCATTTCACGCTCGCGCATTCCCCAGCCTCACTACGCACTCAGCGTTGGCGGGCAGAAGTCAATCAACATCTGGGCATCGACAGCCAGGTGGTCTATCCCGATTTCATTCAATCACAAATCCCCCAGATCGACCTGACTTGCGGCGGTCATCAGCCACCCATTCACGGGGCCCTGTTTCATCCACCTGGTGCGATTGCCCGTCACGACGCCGTCGCCTGGGCCTACGCGCGTGGCGCCGATCGCTACGGAGCCGAAATCCACCAACAGACCGCCGTCACCGATATCGAAGTTCGCGATGGCGCCGTGATCGGCGTCCATACCGATCGCGGCTACATCAAGACCCGCAAAGTCCTCTCGGCTGTCGCCGGCTGGACCACCCACATCACCAAAATGGTCGGGCTGACAACTCCGCTCGTGATTTATCCCCTCCAGGCGATGGTCACTGAGCCGCTCAAACCGTGGCTTAACCATATCGTCGTCTCTGCCAGTTTGCATGTTTACGTTAGCCAATCCTCGCGCGGAGAATTGGTTGCTGGCGCGTCTCTCGATCCCTACGAACTTATCTCCAGCCGCTCCACGCTGGACTTTGCAGAGAGTATGAGCGGCCACCTGATCGATCTCTTCCCATGCCTTCCTCAGGTCAACGTCTTGCGTCAATGGGCCGGAATGTGTGACATGACTCCCGATTTCTCTCCCATTATGGGCCTCACACCCATCGCAGGGTTCTACCTCGATAGTGGCTGGGGTACGTGGGGCTTCAAAGCGACCCCCATCAGTGGGAAAACGATGGCCTTCACGCTGGCAAACAACCGTGACCACGACCTGATCGAGGCTTTCAATCTGAGTCGCTTCGAGCGTTGTGAACTTGTGGGAGAAAAAGGAGCTGCCTCGGTCGGCCACTAGCAAACATGAAAATCCTCAACTGCCCAGTGAATGGTCCCCGTCCGATCCAGGAGTTCCACTACGGTGGGGAATTCCACCCGCCGCTCGACCCCACCGACTTGAATGATGCGGCTTGGGGCCAGGAAGTCCACCACCGACACGGCGAGCCAGGCATCAAACGTGAGTGGTGGTACCACACCGCCAGTGGCACCTGGTTTATTGCCGAGCGCGACAATCTCCAGGACCATGTAATCCAAACCTATCTCTATACGCCGGAGTGCGGTAATGACTAGCCGTTTGCCACCGCAACCGGGTGAGTGGATTGATCGTGAACAGCCGCTGGACTTCCAGTTTGAAGGGGTCAGCTACCAGGGGTACACCGGCGATGTACTGTCCAGCGCGCTGTGGGCAAACGGCGTACGCGTGCTGGGGCGCAGCTTCAAATACCACCGCCCCCGCGGCATCTACAGTCTCGCCAACCACGACGCCAATGCGTTGGTTTCTGTCGGTTCACGAACCAATTTGCGTGCGGATTGCCTGCCCTTGGAAACGGGCTTACAGGCTTCCGCTGTCAACACCCTGGGAAGTGTCTCGCGTGATTACCTCGGCATCATGGACCGCTTTAGCCGGTTCCTTCCCGTAGGGTTCTATTACAAGGCCTTCCACAC
>CAZITS010000149.1:0-10002 GCA_964542185.1 uncultured Pirellulaceae bacterium | reverse complement strand
CTGACAGGCTCAGTGTGTCTCCACCTCCATGGTCAACAGGATCGAGGAGAAAGTTAATACGGTCGCCCTTGCGAACCGCCACTCGAGGCAATCGTACGCGCCCCGTGCTATCGCCTATCGCACACGGCCGCTGGATCTCCAAATCGACAACATTCACATGTCGTGATTGTCTGGGACGTTCCAGTGACCGCGGGTAAATCCAATAGTCCACTTCGTTGTGGGCCCGTCGTGTATCACCCGACCACAGCTCCACATGCAACACCGCTTTCACAGCGCGGTCGACACGTGGAGCTGTCAACGCAATTTCCCCAAGTTCCACGACGCCCGGATCCTCAGCATGAACCCCATCAATCCGTCCCTCAACTGCCGGCGTAAACGGCACTCCGGTGCTCTCCAGACGCCATTTCACAACCGCCGACTCAATCGGACTGGAACCGTAATGCGAAAGTATCAATCGCGCCGTGCAGGGCTGACCAGACCAGTAGTTCCAGACCGACCGCTGAACGAGAAGTTGGTCGGCGGTCTGAAACCCCGCCAGTCGCTCGTGAAAGGGCCGCAGACTCAAATCGTAATCGAGCAAGCCATGCACAAAGGGACCAATATTCGCCAGGTCAGTAATCATGTAACCAGACAAATCTGGATTCATACGAATCTGCTCCATCTCATCCTTGAGATCGTAAAACGCGCTCCAGTCATGTTGGCGGGCAAGACCGGCCAGACTGCCGTAGACTTCATCCAGACCCCACGCCGCAAACCGGTCGGCGTACCCTGCGCCCATAGGACGGGTATCTCCCCAGCCTCGCCCCGCATCACGGACAATGGGTAATGGCTCCTGGCCACCCCACTGCCGGCGGAACTTGTCGAGATCGGGATAGAACAGATACCCCCCCACCTCACCAATCAAGAAAGGTCGATCTGAAGCACGCAGCTCACGGTACTTGACGCGTGACTTGGCATGAAATTGCGGACCGGAAAAACCATAATGCATGGCTGCATTGATGTCCGTGGTAAAAGCAGGACCGCCGTTGGTGTCAATAATCGGCCGTGTACGATCCAGGCTCCGTACCAGCGTCCGCGCCGCGGTTACCATCTCTTGTTGCTCCCCAGGTGACGGAGTCAGACCGCGGATCACCTCGCTTCCACCGAAAGGATAAGGCATCGGCGCCAGACCCGCCGTAGCGTTATACAGGCCCCAGAAAATAAGAGAGGGATGGCTACGATCGCGGCGCACCCAACCAGCCAGTTGATCCCGCCAACGGCGTATCGAATCCTCTGTGATCAGCCAGGTGTAAGGCGGTTCGCCATACACCAGTAAACCCAACCGGTCGGCCCAATCGAGAAAGCGATGGTCTTCGATGTAACACGCCTTGCGGACCGCGTTGAATCCCATCTGCTTGATCCTCAGCACCTCTTGCCGAAAATCCTCGTCGCTGCGTGGACGATAAGGTGACAAATACTGGTTCTTGTCGGGGGTATCCTGCCAGTCGTTCACGCCCCGTAAGAAAATCGGACGGTTGTTCAAGCGAATTTTCGTTCCCAGAAGGTCGATTTTGCGCATCCCGAAGTGAAGCGACGCCGTGTCACGTGGCGCGGCGGCACCAGATAACTCCACGTTCATTACATACAGATGCGGCGTCTGGGGGGTCCACAACCACGGCTCCTCGACCGCGAGTGTCATATCGACCGTTACCGCATGCGCGGCAGGATGTGCGGGCAACCGGACCTGATGGCGTAGTTCGTGCAAACGTCCATCAGGCCGACGGGCAACCAATCTGAGCATGGCTGGCTGTACTTGCTGGCGCGGTGGTGCATTCACCGTTACCTGGACGTGCACCCGCTGGTGGTCCACATCCGGTGTAACGTACACGTCAGAGACAAAAGTCTTGGGGGTGGTTTCCAACCACACACTCCGCCAGATTCCACTGGCGCGATGCATCTCCACGTAAGCAGGCCCGACGGGGAGGTCAAGCTGCGTCGCGGGGTCCTCCGCGCGGACCGTCAACTGATTGGGGCGATCCCAGCGAACCAAATGAGTGATTTCCAGGGAAAACGGCAACTGCCCTCCCTCATGCGAGCCGGCCAACTGGCCGTTGACCCACACCCGCGCACGATAGTTGACGCCCATGAACACCACCGCAATCCGGCGGCCACGTAATTGTGCGTCGAGTTCAAAATCCCGCTGGTACCATCCGACGCCCGTCGTCTCATGCAAGTCATCGAAGACGTATTGCCAGGCCCCGGGCACCGAACTGAAACGACCTTCCAGGGTTCGGGTAAACCAGCCTTCCTCTTCCCCGCACTGCGCACGGTCGAGGCGAAACCGCCAGCGTCCATCCAGGCTGCGCCGGTCGCGATCCCCCAGCACCGTGTAGTAACGCCCTGGAGCTTGCGCGAGCCCCAACCGTGGCGAGTCCACAACCGGGGCGTCTTCCCCCGCGGAAAAACTGGTACCGGTGAACAGCAGCATGCCCAGGAACAGGGGGAAAACGGTACGTTGAATCGCCATGCGCATGTGCTCCTGTTGCCCTAATATAAATGGCCCGGATCACACTGGTCCAGGGACTGCAGGGGTGACTGCCAACGCGCCCCCATCACCACCCCTCCCTGTCGAACCAGGGAAAACTATATTGGCAGTGCGCACGGCGACTCCTGACAGGAGCCTCGATATGAACCTCGACAGAAACAATGGACACCGGTACCCGTTCACAAACTGCTTGCTGGCAATGGCACTCTGGTGGGCCACCTCCGCACCCTGCGCAGAACCCGACGCGACACCGTCCGCCGGTGGAGGATTGGGAAATCAGCAAATTGCTGAGCAGTTGACCCGCATTCGGCAACAGCACTCGGTACCCGCCATCGCCGCAGCGGTAGTCACACGCCAAGGAAAAGTCACCGTCGGCGCGGTCGGGCTGCGCAAACGCGGGACCACGATTCCCGTCACACTGCACGACCACTGGCACCTGGGATCCGAAACCAAAGCAATGACTGCCACCTTGATTGCCCGACTGGTCGAGCAGCAACGTCTGCGCTGGGACAGCACAATCGCGGACGTTTTTCCGGATGCGAGCGTCAACTTCCACCCCGATATGCGGGAGGCAACCGTTCTGCAATTACTCTGCCACCGCTCTGGTTTGCCGGCCAACCTGGCCCTGAACCAGTACCGCGGCGCGGACGCCACGGCAGAACGCCGGCGAGCGGTCGTGCAAGAGCTTGCCAAACCACCGTTGACCAAACCTGGAAGTGCCTACGCTTACTCGAATCTAGGCTACCTGATTGCCGGCGCCATGGTCGAAAAAGTAACCGGCCAAAGCTGGCAAACGAAGATCGTAGACGAAGTGTTTGCCCCATTGAAAATGCAGGACGTCGGTTTCGGTGGTGTGGGAACTCCGGGAAAACTCGATCAACCCTGGGGACACACGGCGGCCGGAGACCCCGTCGGCGCGAATGGGCCGTCCGTGGACAACCCGCCGGTGATGGGTCCCGCCGGCCGCGTCCACAGTACGATCCAGGATTGGGCTCGGTTCGTCCAAGACCATCTGCGCGGCGCCGCTGGCGATGTCGCGTTACTGAACAAAGACAGCTATCCCAAATTGCACACGCCACCGCTGGGTGGCAATTATGCCCTGGGCTGGCTCGTGCTTCAGCGCCGTTGGGGAGGTGGTACTGTGCTGCACCACGCCGGTTCCAACACGATGAACTACGCCAATCTCTGGGTCGCCCCTCGACGGGGGTTTGCTGTACTAATCTGCGTAAATCAGGGTGGTGATGCCGCGTTCCGCGCCACCGACGCGGTCGCCTCCGCACTGATCGACCTGCACAATCGGGGCAAACTACGCTGAGAGGAGCAGGTCGATACCAATCTGTATCCATCTAGTTATCGAGTTCAACTCAACAGCGATTGCACCACGTTCCCGTGCACATCAGTCAGCCGATAGTCCCGTCCCTGCTGCCGAAAGGTGAGACGGCGATGGTCTATTCCCAGACAATGCAAGATGGTCGCATTCAGGTCATGGATGTGGACCGGATCGCGGACAATGTTGTAGCCGTAATCATCCGTTTCGCCATGCACATGGCCACCACGGATCCCGCCACCTGCCATCCACATGGCATAACAGCGCCCGTGGTGATCGCGTCCGTAGTCGGACTTCACCCCTCCTTGCCCGTACACAGTGCGCCCAAATTCACCGCCCCAGATAATCAACGTATCATCGAGCATTCCACGCTGTTTCAGATCCTGAATCAAAGCCGCCTGGGGTTGATCAATATCCCGGCACTGCTTGGGCATATTGGTTGGCAGCCCTCCATGCTGGTCCCAACCGCGATGGTAAAGCTGGACAAACCGCACACCCCGCTCCAGCATTCGGCGGGTCAAAAGACAATTGGCGGCAAACGTTCCCGGTTTCCGCGATGCTTCCCCGTAGAGCTCAAACGTGCTGGCTGGTTCCGCGGAGAGATCTGCTAACTCCGGGACAGACTGCTGCATCCGGAATGCCATTTCGTACTGCGCGATCCGCGCCGCGATGGCCGGATTGCCAGTGGCTTCCAATTGACGCTGGTTGAGTCGCGCCAGTCCATCGAGCATGCGGCGACGAAAGCGACGATCGATACCCGGCGGATCATTCAGATACAGCACCGGATCACCGCTACTTCGAAATTTGACCCCCTGATGGCTGGACGGCAAGAACCCGGCCCCCCACAGACGCTCCAGCAGTCCTTGATTGGCATCGCTTCCTGATCCGTGTGATATCAACACGGTAAACGTCGGCAGATCGTCGGCTTCGCTACCCAGCCCGTAACTGATCCAGGCACCCAGGGAAGGACGCCCCGGCTGCTGCGATCCTGTCTGGATAAAGGTGATCGCTGGATCGTGATTGATCGCTTCGGTGTGCATTGAACGAATCACACAGATATCGTCCATCACGCGTCCGGTGTGGGGTAACAGTTCGCTGAGCCACGTTCCCGCATCTCCGCATCGCTGAAAACCAAATTTCGGCGCGACGACTGGAAAATTCCGTTGCCCCGACGTCATCCCGGTCAAACGCTGGCCCTGCCGAATTGAATCAGGCAGTTCACTACCATGTAGCTGTGCCAATTTCGGTTTGTAGTCCAGCAGTTCCAGGTGCGACGGACCACCCGATTGAAACAGGTACACCACCCGTCTGGCACGTGGGGCAAAGTGTGTCGTCGGCGTTTTCGCGTCAGACCGGCTGCCCGCCGCCTCTCGCGTCAACAGGGTAGACAGGGCCGCCATGCCTAAAGCGCCAGACGACCTCTGCAGCAGTTGGCGGCGGTGAAGGGAGTCAAGATCCGGAGAAAGCAGGTTCATGGGTTTGAAATCGTCTCGTCCAGGTTCAAAAGAATACTAGCCAACGAAGTCCAGGCCGCCCATTCCGCCGTCGCCAGCCCTGTCGACTGAGGTGTATCGCCCACGGCCAGGAGCTGGCGTGCTGCAGCTGTATCCGCTGAGAAACGCTCGCGTGCGTCTCTCAGCATTTCGTCCATGATCGCACGTTCCTCAGCGTGTGGGTAACGCGCAACCACGCACCGAAACGCAAAATCCAGCCGCTGACTGTCGTCACCCGGTTGCCCCATGATACGCTCAGCAAAAACACGCGCCGCCTCGACATAGGTCGGATCGTTCAGCAGCACCAAGGCTTGCAGTGGAGTGTTGGTCCGAGCCCGCCGCACCACACAGGTCTCGCGATCCGGCGCACCAAAGGTCAACATAGTGGGAGGCGGTGACGTCCGTTTCCAGAACGTGTACATGCTGCGGCGATAGAGCCCCGCACCACGGTCGGCAACATATTTCACCCGCGTCTCCACGGACACATCTTCCCACAAACCGGCTGGCTGATAGGGGTACACGCTGGGACCACCGATCCGCTGCTGCAGCAGCCCGCTGATCGCCAACGCATTGTCACGAACCGTCTCCGCCGGCAAACGCCAGCGCGGTGCCCGCGCCAACAGACGATTTTGCGGATCCACTTCCTGGTGCTGAGGAGTCACATCTGCGGACTGCCGGTAGGTGGCCGACAACACGATTAACTTCAAAATCGCCCGCGGATTCCACTTCTGACGAATTAACTCCGTCGCCAACCAGTCAAGCAACTCTGGATGACTGGGGCGCGCCCCCTGCACGCCAAAATCTCCGGTAGTCTCTACCAAACCGGTCCCAAACAACATCTCCCACCAGCGATTGACGGCCACACGAGCGGTTAATGGGTGGTCAGATGCAGTCAACCACCGTGCCAAATCAAGGCGTGTCGACTCCGCGGGTGCACCCCCTGCAAACAGGAATGCTGGCAGGCCGGGTTGAACCATCTCACCAGGCTGATCGTACTGTCCGCGAATGAGCAGATGTGTCGGCCGGCGTTGCTTCCGCTCCTGCATGACCATCGTTACCGGAATCGCCTTCTGGATCGCTTCGTTGCGTGTTTCGATCGACTGCAACTCCGCCCGCATGTGACGCGACTTCAGGTCGACCCGCCGCGCATAAAAATCCCTCAGCCAGATCCTCTGTGCCGGGCTGCGGTTTTCCGGCGGAACCGCCAGCAGGGTCGCCAGACGTGTGGGCGGAAGCCCCTTGGCAAGCTGTGCCACTTCGCTCGGCAAGAGGGCGAGCGAAAAGACCTGGACCTCATCGATCAGTCCATGAAAGGGAACCGACGCCTGGCGTTGACCGATACGAAAAGGCTTGTCGGTCAATAACGTCCCCGCGAGCCGGTTATTGTTGGCGATTTCGACCTGTTGCAACTGCCCATCGATAAACAGCTGCAAACCACTGGCTTGCCGGGTGCCGTCGTAGGTGACCGCAACATGGTGCCACTCGTTTAATGCAAGCGGCTCTTGTGTCACCACCTTGAATGCATTGTCAGGCCAATGATGGACAAAGTGACATTCCACTTTGCCGTCAATGACCAGCACATCGTATCCACGAAACGCGTTGGCGTCGTCCATTTTCGACAACACTGCCCCGGCTGACGCCGCTGCCGGACGAAACCAGGCCGCCACCGAAAAACGGTCAGCGCTGTCAAACTTCCCTGTCTCTCCACTGTCGACATAGGTGCTTCCTGCCAGTCGTAATGCCTGGCCTGCCACACCTTCCACCAGCGTGACCGGCCCCACGACGGTGCCGCCGCGATCAGCATCTACCGCATTGGGCGTGTGGGCGTCTGTCACCTCATCCAATCGAAAGTGGGCCGTCAGTCCAAATTCTCCGAGCCGCTGCACGTCGGCCGGCGTGAGTTCCGCCTCCCATGCCACGATCTCCTGATCGAGCGTGGTGAGCCGCATCTCCAGTCCGGCAGTCAACTGCTCTTGGCGCAAAGCGAGCTGCGCCAGCTGCCACCGCTGTACCCGCGACGGCACTTTCAGTACAGGTTCGGCCATGCGCACCGCACCGTAGCTGGCAAGCTTATCCGGAATATTATTGAACAGCGCGCCGAACCGATAGAAGTCGCGTTGCGTGAAAGGATCGAACTTGTGGTCATGACAGCGGGCACACTGCAAGGAGATGCCCATAAACACAGTAGCAGCGGTATGCACCCGGTCCGCAACATACTCCGCCTGGTATTCGGCAGGAATGACGCCCCCTTCGGTAGTCAATACGTGATTGCGATTGAATCCCGTCGCCACCCGCTGACTGAGCGTGGAGCCTGGCAGCAAGTCGCCCGCCAGTTGCTCCGTAACAAACTGGTCGTAGTACATCCCTGCCTGAAAGGCATCAATCACCCAGTCTCGCCAGGGCCACATGGTGCGTGTTTCGTCGTTGTTGTATCCGTTTGTATCGGCGTAGCGTGCGGCGTCGAGCCAATGCAGCGCCATCCGCTCAGCATGAGCAGCAGATTTCAGTAACCGATCGACCACACGGCTCTCCGCGCCCGGTCGGTCATCGGCCTGGAACGCATCCAGTGCCGCCAAAGTGGGCGGCAAACCCGTAAGATCAAGTGTCACTCGTCGCAGCCAGGTGGAACGGGGCGCGGCGGCGGCAGGAGACAAGCCTGCCCCCTGCAGTCGCTGAAGAATGAACCGGTCCACTGCGTTTCGTGACCACTTCGGCCGCGACGCTACCGGCAACGGTGGTCGCACCGCGGGCCGAAACGCCCAGTGCCGACCGTACGGAGCCCCCGCCGCAATCCAGCGCTGGAGAATGTCCTGTTGCACACGGGACAACGGTTTGAGCGCAGCGGGCGGTGGCATGACAACATCGTCCTCGGTCGCGCGGATACGGCGGAGCACTTCACTGGCTGAGGGATCTCCGGGGACGATAGGCGTGACGGTCCCATGGGTTTGCAACGCGCTGGCGCGTCGATCCAGTCGCAAGTCAGCTTGTCGACTGGCGGCATCCGGCCCATGACAACTCCAACAGTGGTTCGAAAGAATGGGCAGCACATCACGGACAAAGTCCGGCTCACCTGCGGTTGCTGCTGCCGGGACGCACGGGCTGCAAGCAAGCACACACAATAGGATCAGTAGTTTCGTTCTCATCCGTCTTCTGTCGTCATCGGGTCGGTCGCGTATCGTGCCACGAACGGCTCCGCCCGTTGGCCGGGCGGTCAGGCTTTTATCTTACCAGGATTTACGATCGCATCCGCTAGCTGCTTCACAGGTCACGGGATGACCCTGGCAGAGCCCCCCAACCGCTGACGTGCTCCCCGCGCACTGTGTCGCAAGCACGTACATTGCCACCAGCTGCCGAATTGACACTGCCAGATAATCCTTTGAGAATTGAAGGCAGAGACAACCCGCTGTGACCCAACAGGATATCGACTCCCCATGCCCGACCGCACCGCAAACCTGCGCTCACCGGGATGCCAACCGATCCCGTCCCTCGCAGGTTGCGCGCTGCGTGTCTCTCTCTGCGCGGTGGCAAGTCTCTTCTGCCTGGCACAATCTGCAGCAGCCAAGGAGACGGCTGCGGACTTTTTTGAGGCTCGCATCCGCCCTGTCTTGATCCGCGCCTGCTACTCCTGTCACGGAAGTGACAAGGCCGAAAACGGTCTGCGCGTCCATTCACGCGAGGCGTTACTCAGCGGAGGAGAGCGTGGCCCTGCGCTGACCCCAGGCGACGCCAACAACAGCCTCCTGATCCGGGCAATCAGCTATCAGCACGATGACCTGACGATGCCACCTGCCCAGCCTTTGCCCAGTCAAGTCGTCAACGACTTTCGACAATGGATACGGACGGGGGCAGTCTGGCCCACTGCACTGACAATCGACCCAACCGAATCCCACTGGGCCTGGCAGCCACGTCAGTCAATCACGGTTCCCCCTGCCCAGCCCGGTGCTTCGAACCACCCGATCGACCGTCTGGTAGCACGGGCACAGAGGGTAAGAACTCTCGCGCCGGTTCCCCAGGCCACCCCGCGGGCGCTGTTGCGACGACTTTATTTTGATCTGATCGGCCTGCCGCCTACGCCCCCGCAATCTCGTGATTTTACGACCCGCGCCGCAGTCGACCCTCGCGCCGCCCTGGAATCCGAAATCGATCGATTGCTCGAGTCCTCCCATTATGGCGAGCGGTGGGGCCGACATTGGATGGATGTCGTCCGCTATGCCGACACGGCCGGTGATAACGCCGATTACCCGGTACCGGAAGCACAACGCTACCGCGACTACATCATTGATGCGTTTAATACGGACATGCCGTTCGATCAATTCGTGCGAGAACAACTGGCTGGAGACTTGCTCGCCCAGCTATCACCGACAAAACGTTATGCAGACCTGATCACTGCAACCGGGTTTCTAGCCCTCAGTCGGCGGTATGGTACGGCGCCGTACGAACTCTGGCACCTCACACTCGAAGACACCATCGACACCACCGGCCGAGCTTTTCTGGGGCTGACATTGAAATGCGCACGCTGCCATGACCACAAATTCGACCCCATCAATACCACCGACTACTACGCACTCTACGGCATCTTCAACAGCACCCAGTTTCCCTGGGCCGGCGGCGAAGAATTCCAGTCGAAAAAACATCCGCGACAGCACTTTGTACCACTG
>CAZITS010000148.1:0-10003 GCA_964542185.1 uncultured Pirellulaceae bacterium | reverse complement strand
GACCGCAAATGTTTCAATACCTGCTGGTCGGTATGCCCGAAGAATTTCTCCCAGGTCTGTTGAGCCGTGGCCGAAAATGCCAACGAATTTGCGGATTCCCTGCTCTGCGAGGCCCAGAACGAGCGCCTCGTTCAGGCTCAGGTCAGCGAATTGCGGGAGCATACCGGCTTCGACTGCCGCACGAATGCTCCCATGCTTGCACAACGCTTGAACACGATCGAGTTGACTGCTTTTGGCTGGGGCATTCATGATGGTGGGACTTGCAGGGCACTGGAAGAACGAAGTGCGTTGAATGGCCAATGGTAATAGAGCCCGTACGTGGGATCATCATACGGCACTTTAGCCCTGTAAACTACAACTGCGGGCCGACAGGAAGACGCTTTACCAATGCCGGAATACTGCGCGTGCGAGTGGCGGTTGTTCGACACGTCGACGACAGCCTGTATCACTTTGCAGAGGCACTGAGGAGTGCTTGGGCAGCGGCAAAGACAGGCTTCGCTGAGTGTCCAGACGCGTAGATAGACATTTGAGATGCGTCAATCGTCGCTGCCAACCGCGCTCATGCCTCCGGTTGGTCTAATAAGGCCGGGGTGAGCTTGTTCTGTCGAGTACGGTCCTGGCCAAACGTCGGAAAAGCGGTTTGTGGTGGCAGTCGCATGATGTACCACCACATGTATCCGGCTCCACACAGAATCGCAATGCTTACGATTTGTGAAATGGTCAATTCGGTGCCAAATTGAGCTCCTTCGTCAGCGCGGATGATCTCGAGCATGAAACGTGTGATTGGATAGAGCGTAAACAGAAGTGCAAAGATTTGACCGTCGCGGTTACGAAAGGGAAAGGCAAACCAGACGACCAGGAACAGAAAAAACGCGTTGCAGGAACTGTAGAGTTGACTGGGTACTACCGGCAAGCTTTTCAGACTGATTTCTGACGTCTGCCACTGCACGGTGCCAGCGCCTTGGACCGTCGCACTAGCGGCCAGTTGATTTTCAGTTGTTGCGGCATTTGGTCCTGGTAGATGGATGCGAATGGGATACATGTTGTTGCCCCCTGCAAGCGGGGCGATTTGTTGGCCAAGTCGAAGTTTTCCGTCTGCAGGCGTTTGCGGTTCGACATGAGTCACCACGAAGTTCGTGCCGTCCTCTTCCTCAGAGATTTGTGTTTTCAAACCCAGTAGTGTTCCTCGGGCTAGTTGATCCGTATACGCAGGGCTGCCGATGGGAAATTGGATTCCCCACTGGTCCGTGCTGCATTGCCCTCCCCAGCAGCAGCCATTCAGCAGACAGCCAATGCGACCAATTGCCAGTCCCAACATCAAGCTGGGAGTTACAATGTCGGCGATAGCTAGAATTGGCAGCTTGCGCCTTTTCAGGAAGATAATGCTACCCACACTGGCTCCGATCAGGGCTCCATACACCACTAAGCCGCCTTCGTAAAACTGAAGGATTGCCCAGGGCTGGTGCCAGTATTGGTCACGGTATTGAATTACATAGAAAATCCGTGCTCCAGCAATTCCGCTTACTACGAGCCAGAGCGCGAGTGACACCATGAGCTCTGGATCAAGCCCTAACTGCTGGGCTCGCCAGCGCGCAGCTGCGCTGGCGGCCAATATGGCCAGCATCAACATCATGCCGTAGCCGCGAATTGGAAGGCCGCTCGACTCCGGAAGTACGAACTGAGCTCCATAAATCACCGCTCCGATAATGGCCAGAATCGGCAACCAGGAGCGAGTGTCTGCGTTCCAACCTTGCCGATGTAACAGCCATATAAACAGGCTGATCGCTAGCAGGCACCAGACAATAAACAGCCACCCAAACCCGAACATGGGTAACCCAAAAAGTTCCCAGTTGATATGAAAGAGGGTCTGACGCATGTCGCCTCCACTTCAACGTAACGCGATCACATCGGGTGGCTGCCAAACAGAGAATCAAGACAGCACGGCAGTATACTGATTCTTGTGTGGCAGGTGAATTTCATTTTGGCGTGGTTCCGTCCACCTTGTTTCTTTATAAGCCTCAGTGACGTGTTCACCGCAAGGTCAGTAGTTGATTGTCGATGAGTCGGGTTTGACCGATGTAAGCGGCAATCAATACGATTGTTGCGTCTTCTATTCGGGTGACTTCCTCGAGTGTCTTGCTGTCGGCGATGGCGATGTAGTCGATCTTGGAAATGTCATTTGTGGAGAGGATCTTCTGCATTGCGTTCTTGATCGCGTTGGCATCTCTTTCGCCGCTCGAAACAAGTTGTTGTGCGTGGTCCAGGCTGTGTGAAATAACCCGAGCCTGGGTCCGCTGGCTTGTTGACAGGATTTGATTGCGAGAACTCAACGCCAGTCCATCGGTGTCGCGAACCGTTGGGCAACAACGAATCTGAATTGGCAGATTCAAGTCGCGGACCATGTGTTGAACGACCAGCGTTTGTTGGTAATCTTTGCTTCCAAAGTAAGCGATGTCGGCAGGCGCCATCTGGAAAAATTTGAGAACGACAGTGGCAACTCCACGGAAATGTCCGGGCCGGTGTTTTCCTTCCAGGCGTGCCGCGACGGCAGGCGGATCAATCGTTGTCGTGAACCCGTCTGGATAAACTTCTTGAGCGCTGGGTGCGAAGATCAGGTCTACATCAAGTTGTTCGAGTTTTGCGCAATCTGCAGCTGTGTTGCGGGGGTAACGCTCAAGGTCATCGTCTGCGTCGAATTGTGTGGGGTTGACGAAAATTGTAGCAACGACGTAGTCGCACTCAAGCTTTGCTGCTCTTACAAGACTCAAGTGGCCTTCGTGTAACGCACCCATTGTGAGGACCAGGCCAATCTGCTTCCCAGCGGCCCGGGCGGGAGTCAGAAATGACCGCACTTCTTGAATCTGGTGAACAACAGGCATGGTGTGGGGTAACTGGCTGCAGGTAAATAAACATCCTCTGGTGGTGTCTCAAAACCCGCGGATGCATCAGGCGGTTTGAGCTGGACCTCGGCAGATGATGGTTGGAGGTGTATTCAATCGGGCTTTAATTTGATGGATGAGTGTTGGAGTTCAAGCACTCAATTGCGGCAGCCAATTCCTCAATCGTTCGTGGGTTATCAGCATGCATGCGTACAACAGGACAAGGTGCCGGTTTGGAAACAATCTTATCCAGTTCAGCACTGAAGCGTGCCTCCCGAGTCATTGCACCGGCAGTGTTTGGCAGGCTGCTTTGCTGCGTTACCTGCCGATCAGAATTGGGCGTTGTCAGGTAAATCAATAGTTTCGGCTGCGTTATTTTGGATTTGAGCTCGTTCCAACGCTGCTGAAATATCTGTAACTCTGGTGGCGAAAGATCCATTCTGCAGGCGGCCAGTACCTCGTTTGTCCAAAAGTCTGCCACCGTAAATTGTTCACTGGTTTTACCAGTTTGGCTGGCTACCAACTCATGCCGGTGGTCGAGAAATTCTAGCCAGCTAGCCAGTGTCTGGCCAGCCTGATGTAAGGTGGCGTTTTGTGCATCGGACAGCAGGTTCAGGTCTAATTGTTCGGCCAGTGTGCGGGCGAATTGCTGGGTTCGGTGTGCGTCAGATCCCGTGAAAGCCAGGTAGTTCACAGGGGAAGTGAGATTGTCCAGCAGTCTGGAGAGGCTCCAGCCGAGGAGTGGATGTTCGAGCTGGGGAGCGACCTCCGTCGCCGGCTGCAATACAAATCGACGGTATATCATTCGAGGATGAGGAATCTGCAGCAACGAATTGTGAACGATCATTTGGTCGACCATAAGCAGGTCGATGTCGATCGTCCTCGCTCCCCACCGTTGGTTTCGAACACGTCCCAGGAGTTGTTCGACTTGCTGGGCGCACTCCAGCAGAGACTCCGGTGTCCGGTCTGTTTCAACCATGACGACTTCGTTGAGGAAACGGTCCTGACCGGTTGGGCCGCCAACGGGGTTTGTTGCGATTGGCCGGCTCCGAGCGAGAAAACGTATATTTTCATGCGCGAGCAGTTGCTTTACTGCTTCGTCTAGATTGTGTTGGCGGTTACCCAAGTTCGAACCGAGTGCAATCAAACACTTAGGCATCGGTGTGAATTGTCCAGAGGGGAAAGGTGTGGGGATGCATGTCAACCGTAACCGGTGTGCTGGGCCAGCATGGGGGGCTGCCTGCTAGTGTGGTATCGGTTCTGGGGTAACTGCGGTAGTGTGATCGCGTGTTATTGTGAAACAAGCATATCGGGCAGTAGAACTATTTTCCTGGCACTTGGAGTTCGTCGTAAATGTTATCAATCTTGAGGCTTTGCCAGCAGTACCAGCTGGCGACACTCGAGTAAGGCCGCCACGGTGCGGCAATGCGGCAGCACGTGGTTTTCCCAGGCTGTTGTGGTAGTCGGTAGAGTTTGCGGATTGCATTACGAATTCCCAGGTCGTCGTAAGGAAACACGTCCTGGCGACCAAGTGAGAAGATCAGAAACATCTGTGCAGTCCACTCTCCAATTCCCTTGACTTGCACAAGGTTCTGGGTAACTTCTCCGTCGGTCATGCGTGAAAATTTGCGGTAGTGGATGTTTCCTGCAAGTGATCGATCCACTAGATCTCGAACGTAACTCACTTTTTGTCTCGAGAGGCCTGCGGATTTCAATTGAGAGTCCGCGAGCTTTGCCATTTTTCTGGGCGTTGGGACGCCGGGCCGAACAAGTTGTTCAACGCGCTGTCGAATAGTTTGTGCTGCCGAGGTGGAGATTTGCTGACCAATGATGGCACCCAGCAAAGTGCGGAATCGGTGGCGTTTTGGCTTGAGCTGACAGGGGCCAACGCGATTGATAACCTGTCTCAGGATGGGATCCTGGGCACGTAGGTGGCGTATAGCGGGTCTCCAGGTGGCGGCGGAAAGGGTGGCAAACTGGTTCACGGCAGGTTCTCGCGCAGTAGTATTTCGGAGCACAGTATGTGCTCTGGCTGGTTGACACGCCAACGCCCACTTGGGGACATTGTAGTGCAATTCGGTGGTGCAATTCTCCAGACGCATAGACCGCAACCTTTGTTTCTTTCTTGATGTAAATAGCTAACTGAATGACACGTACAGCGTTGATTACTGGAATCACAGGACAAGACGGTGCTTACCTGGCGTCCTTTTTATTGGACAAAGGTTACCGTGTTCACGGTCTTTATCGTCGATCTAGTACTGAGAATCGTGAACGCGTCGCACATTTGGGGGACCGCGTTCAGCTGCATTGCGGTGATTTACTGGACGCGCACTCGTTATTGAGATTGTTAGAGCAGACAACGCCACACGAAGTCTACAATTTGGCCGCACAAAGTTTTGTTCCGGCTAGTTTTGACCAACCTTTGTTAACCAGTGAAGTTACCGCGTTGGGCGCTTTGCGTTTGTTGGAAGCGATTCGTCAATTTGACACGAGTATTCGATACTACCAAGCGAGCAGCAGTGAGATGTTTGGGCGAGTTCAACAAGAACCGCAAAACGAGATGACGCCGTTCTGGCCCCGGAGTCCTTACGGTGTAGCCAAAGTCTATGCGCATTGGATTACGATCAATTACCGCGAAAGTTATGGCATCTTTGCGTGTAACGGGATCCTGTTTAATCACGAATCACCATGGCGCGGCAAGGAATTCGTGACCCGCAAGATCAGCGATGCTGTCGCGCGTATCAAGAAGGGACGCCAGAAGACACTGCGTCTCGGTAATCTAGATGCCCAAAGAGACTGGGGATTTGCTGGTGATTATGTGCAGGCGATGTGGCGAATTTTGAACCACACAACACCAGATGACTTCGTGATCGCTACCGGCGTCAAACATTCCGTTCTGGAATTCGCTGAACTGGCCTTCGAGCATGCTGACATGGATTTTCGAGAGTTTGTTGAAGTAGATCCCGATCTATTACGGCCAGCGGATGTGCACACTTTGTGTGGAGATGCGTCAAAGGCTCGAAGCGAACTCAAGTGGGAACCCAAAGTGAAGTTTCGCGAACTCGTAGGAATGATGGTTGAGGCGGACATGGCGCGGCTCAACGGTGAGTGGAGAGGATTCTAGCGTTCCCTGGCAAAGCCGCGTGGTGGCGGCCTTTGCTGCCCCTGGGTTATTGGGGTAAGCGTGTGTCGCACCTGCAACCATGTGATGGTCTGCCAGTACAGTTCCCATGTAGTGTAGTGGCGGCAGTAACGAGGTTTGAGGACGGCAATTTATGTGTGGATTAACCACCGCTGACGGGTGGTATGCAACCAATGTCGGAGTCAGCAGTGATAGTTGTGTGGTCGCCCGCATACTCTGAGTTGACTGAAAACATCATGTGATCAGCGATGTCAGAGAGTGTTGGGACTGCCCTGATTAATGCGGCTCGCAAATCAGAGATGGTGGCTTTTTCGTCGACTTCGACTTCGACTGCATTGCTGCCTGCCAGGTCTCGAGCCACCGCGAATAGGCGTACGGTGATTTTCACGTGACTATCAACTCCTCGCCTCGCATCGTCAGGAGCGAGGCAAATTCCGGTTTCAGGCCGTACGAATGTGCCAGTAATTTTAGAGGGTGAATGGTTGGCTTGGTGGTGCCCTGCTCCATTTGGATTTTGCACGCACTGCATTCGGTGGTTCCCACTTGGAATACGGTTTCTCGCAATGATGAAATCAAGGTGCGTCCAGCACGAAGGCTACTGCGATAGTTTTCGCGTTTTACACCAAATGTCCCGGCCATGCCCGAGCAGCCTGCTTCAATCGTTCGTACGGTCAAACCGGGGATCAGACGGAGCAAGTGTTCGCTGGGGGAACCGTTCTGTAATGCGCGTGTATGGCAGGGTTGATGGTAAGCTACCGTGGCGTTGATGGGATTGAAGTCCAACTCGAGTTGTCCGCGTTGATGTTGTTTCCAGAGATACGACGTAATTTCACTACAATTGGCGGCAACCAGGTGGGCGTCTTCATCGTCGAGCAATGCTGGGTACTCATGTGTAAGTGCTAATGCTGCCGACGGCTCGCTGGTGACCACGTGGTAACCTTGGCGAATCTTGTTTGCCAGCAACGGTACATTTGTTGTAGCCACCCGACGAGCATCCTCGATCGCTCCCAGGCTGATCTTCGCCATTCCCGATGCAAGTTGGTCTGGGGGTACAAAGACTGAGATACCATTGTGTTTGAGAACGTCTACGACTGCCATTGCGAGTTCGACGTCATGCCAATTCGCGTAAGTGTCTACAAAGTAGGCGACTTTTTGTCCGCTACTGCGAGGCGGCTGTGTCAACCTCTCACGGGATGCCCATCGCATAAAACTCGTACGGGCAAAACGCGGTAATTTGCGCCCGGCTGAAATCCCCAGTATGTACTGTATCAGCCAGCGCATTGCTCGGTTTCCCATGGCCCAATTGGCCAGGGGGGCGAATCGACTCCCCAATTGTGAAAACCAGTCCAGACGAGACATGACCCAATCTGTGCGGCTCAAGCCGTTTGTTGCCACGTATTGAGCACGAGCTTCGGTTACGAGTTTAGGGATGTCGACGCTGGCGGGACATTCCAGCCGGCATTGATGACAGTTAATGCAGAGATCAGAAACGGCCTTGAGCTCGTCGCTGGATAGATGCTCACTAGGGAGATTGCCGGTCAACAGACCACGCAATAAATTTGCCTTGGCACGAGGTGTCGCTTCCTCACGTGGCGCAAATCGAAATATGGGGCACATGCGCTCTGTTGACAACTGGGTTCGACAGCGACCACAGCCGTTGCAACTGCGTGCTTGATAGGCAAGTTCGTCGGCGTTCCAAGAAAGCTGTAGAGGTACTAATTCCCCGGCTGCTTGCTGGGTAGCTGGAACCGATGATGTGTCGGATTCGACATGTTTTTGGCGATTTGTGTCGCCCGCAAAGGGCTGTGCATTGGTGGTTACTGGTCGCAGATGGTCGGTAGGAGAAAGTTTGTCAGAAATGACCTTTCCAGGGTTCAAGAGTGTTTGAGGGTCAAAGATTGTTTTGATTTCCTCAAACACACGATAGAGGGGGCCGAATTGTTTGCGGACAAACCACGTTCTGCTCAGACCATCACCATGTTCTCCGCTGATCGTTCCGTCGATATCCAACGCGGCTGAGTAGAGGTCATTTGCCAGCGCCTGTAGCTTTTGCACATGGTCAGGGTTGGACAAGTCAAGGAAAGGGCGAATATGTAACTGGCCGTGGCCAGCGTGGGCAAAGACGGAAGCAGTAACTTGGTGTGATTTGAATATGTTTTGAACACGGACCAGAAAATCTGCCAGTGCCTTGGGAGGCACGGCTATATCTTCAACGAAAGGGAGTGCGCGAATTTGTTTCTTGAGGCGGTACAGAGTTGGTACGACACGCCTTGCGAGCATCCAGTAAAACTCAACCTCATCGTTTTCCAGGGCGGTTCGTGTTTCGAATGCGAGACGTCGACGGCGTTGGAGTTTGGAAACCACTGCACGTAAGCGGTCGCGAAGCATTGCCGGATCTTTGTCTTCACATTCGACGAGCAGCATTGCCTCGGCTTGTGCAGGTATGACTACGTCGTAGCGTGGGTCCGACTCGCGCGCCAGGCTTAATAGTCGCCGATCCATCAGGTCGCAGGCAGAGGCTCCCAACGCTGGCATTGCCTGGGCGCCAACAGCGGCTTTCTCAAGCCGATCAAAAAACGCTAAAACAAGCCCTCGATGAGCTGGCAGCGGATCTGTTGTCACAACTGCTTCGGTAATAAATCCCAGTGTTCCCTCAGAACCCGCGAAGAGCTTCGCCAGATCGATGTCGCCTTTTTCGAGCACTCCTTGTAACTGGTACCCTGACCGATTGACGCACGTTTTGGGTTTGTGTTCCTCGATCAGTGCCTGTTCACGTTCCAGGAGACGTGATACCTGGTGGACCAACTCTTCTTCGCGTGGAGTGTTGTCGGCTGGTTTTCTGGAAACTGAACGGGGCCGCAATTGCACCACTTCGCCGTCTGCAAGAACAACTTCAAGTCGTTGGATATGTTGCCGGGCCGAACCGTAACGCATCCAGTGGCTTCCGGCTGCATCGAGTGCCAGTACGCTTCCCATTGTGGAAACACTACCAGTTGCCGGGTCCGGGCCGAATAACCTGCCCTGCTCTGCCAGTTGTTGATTGAGGGTAGCGTGTACAACACCTGGCTGGATACGAGCCGTCGATTCATTAATTTCAAGGATGCGTCGCATGCCATGTGAAAAATCAATTACCAGCCCAGGTCCCAGTGACTCGCCTGCTAGCCCAGTTCCAGCTCCTCTGGCATGAAGCGGAATCCCGTTTTCCGCGGCGTATTTGACGCAGGCGACTACGTCGCTGACACCTCGCGGTCGGACGACGCCCAGGGGGCGTATTTCAAAGATACTTGCGTCATTCGCATAGAGCTGCAACATCAGATCGTCACAGCGCACTTCACCATCCAGCCGGCCTCGAAGATCGTCTTGAATACGTTGCCGTTCTTGGTCCATGACCGTTTGACAAAAGAGAGTCAGCAATAACCGTATCGACGCGAACGGCGCGTCGTGTGTCAGATTCTTGGAAGCTTAAGTTCCGCCGGAATGCTCAGTTGCCTCACGAAGGCGAGCGGATTGTTGACGGAAACGCTCGTGGGTTTCCAGGTTGAAGGCTTGGAAATCGTCGAGATTGTCCATGCCGCGGAATTCTGCATGGCAGTTGTAACACTCCAGGAGGTTGCCGACCACGAAGAAAAGAGTGAAGTCGATGGCTGCGGAGACACCAAGGATGGCGTAAGTGGCCAATGGCATATGCCAGGCCCAGGTGATTGTGGCGGCAATAAATCCGATTGCGATAATGGTTAAGCCGAGACGCTGTGAGAAGTCCTTGCGTACGAACAATTCACCGCGGGCGCAGAGTATGCATTTTCCCGTAGAAGACGCAGCTCCCACGGTAGCAATTAATGGCGTTGTAGACTGGCAGTGGCCGCAGGAGACTTCTGGAATTGCAGTGGTGAACGGTTGACGTGTAGGAAGATCACAATGCGGGCAGATAAACGTAACGTTCATGATCGAGTCTACACTTTGCGATGAAATGTCCAGTAGGCAT
>CAZITS010000147.1:0-10047 GCA_964542185.1 uncultured Pirellulaceae bacterium | reverse complement strand
AAAGCGCAGGGTGGGTACAAGGTCATTCAGCTGGCGGGAGAAGAGGCTGCGACGGAGGGTTAGTGGTGGCCAGTGCCTGGTCGCTCCTGGTCGTTGCCTGGGTAAGCCGGATTGCGATAGAGCGTGTTCACCAGCAGGTCAGGGGATTCGTCCCCCTGCCGCATGTGATGCCATTGGCGATCGGTTGGTACCTGGCTGCCATCCAATGGCCAGGGCGTAAAGGGCGCTGATCCGAGTTGTGTCGCCAGGCGGCTTGAATCGAGCGTGACATTGCCCGCTCGTGGTGGTATGGGCCCCGCAGCCTGGCGGGGGCAGCCAATCAGCAGGTCCGGATCGTAGCCCCCTATGCGGTTGACGATTTGTGCGATCTGGTACAGGCTCAATTGTCTCGTCCCGCCGGCGTGGAACAGGCCGGCAAAAGGGCCGTTGCCACGGTTGGGGGCTGTCAGGATCCGTTCGAGCGTGCGATTCAGGCAGTCGGTGTAGGTTGGTGTGCGGACTTCGTCGTAATACAGCGTGGCCGGTTTGCTCGCTTGAAAACGAGCCTGGATCCAGTCGATTGCGCCTGCGTGTCCGTTAAAGCTGATGCCCATCGGCAGTGAGATGCGGAGCACGGTTGCCGCCGGGTGGGAATCGAGTATCAGTCGCTCGGATTGACGCATCGTTTTACCGTAAACGGTAACCGGGTCTGTCGGATCGGCTTCGCGATAGTCCCCAGCGCCATTCCCGGAAAAGACCAGGTCGACGGACAAGTGAACCAGCCGGGTTGTGGGTTGCAGCAGGCGCAGCAGGTTGGCGACACCTAGCACATTAATCCGCCATGCCAATGGTGGGTCGAGCTCACAGCTGCGCAGCGCGCAGGTTCCTTCCGCGTTCAGTACTGACGCGAAGGAGTGCCGCTCAAACAGCGACTCCAGACGTGCCGGGTCGTGGATGTCACAGGCGGCAACCCCTTCACCGGTGAGACGTCGATTGTCGGCGCGTCGCGTGCCGATTACCTGCCCGGGGTAACGTGCGCGAAAGTAGTGGAATGCATTGTAGCCGGCCACGCCGGCGATCCCGGTGATCAGTAATGGCAGGGGAGGCTGCAGCGCACTTGCATCCGCGATAGCGGGTGCCGGCAGCGGATTTTCAGGCATCATAACCGTATCGTCGGAAATAACCTGACCAGCGCTGGTAGATCGTCTTTCGGGTTGCCTCGTCCAGCGAGTGCTGGTTGGTGCGATAGTCCCGTTGCTTGCTGGTGAACGCGGCCACTTGTTCGCGGGTTTCGTTGAAGTCGCCCAGGTTGAGTTGCTGGTAAATGGCGTTCAGCTGTCCCAGTGGGTCCCGTGTCAGATCTTCGTATTTGACATCGCAAATACGGTCATCTGGCAGCTCGTCCCGCGCACGTTCAAATGCGTCGTACATCCGATCAAACGATTCGAACACGTAATCGTCCAGTGTCTCATGGCGCGGCAATTGCAAGCCTTGTACTTCGTCGAGTGACTGCCAAAGTCGCCGAGTGGAGGCAAAGACCGAATAAGGATTGCGAGAGATGTGGACGAAGCGTGCTTCTGGAAACAGCTTAGCCAGGAGTTTCACACGACCGGTGTGCGGTGGGGATTTAAGAATGATCTGTTTGCCTGGATTCTTGTAAGCGATCGTGACCAGAAACTCCTTGAGTTTGTTGCTCCAGTGTTCCAGCTCATGCTCAGTCAGCCCCTCCATGGTCAGATAGTCCATGTGACGGGGCGGGTGATTCGGAAAAGCCATTCGCTCATAAGGTGAAGGCGCGCCCATCGAGAGGAGGGCGAATTCGTCTTCCTGCGGACGGTCCCAGCCTGTTTCCACATTGTCCATAGGGCGTTTCTTGGGCAACAGGAAACTGCCGAAACGGTTGAACAGCCAGCCGGTCAACAGCCAGTGATGCGGTAGAAAGCATTGCAGGCTGGTGGGACTGGCAAAACGCTGATCCTGGACCATGAGTTCGTGCAGGTAGGTCGTACCGCTACGCCAGTGACCGACAATAAACAGCGGAGCTGTCGGCAGCGGTGTCTGCGCCAAGCGTTTGCCGTGTGTGATCCGCTGAACGATGCGGAGGACACCATTGAGAGACGAAAAGAACGTCACAGCGATGAGCAATGGGTAGCGGAAAGGATGGACGCTGAGCAGGCCATTGCGGCGTAGCAGCCGTAGCCAGGGCCCCAGTGTCATGCCATGCCAGAAGCGGGGCGACCAGAAGGGGTAGTAGTGAAAAGGCGTCGCGGGGCGTTCTGCTTCCGTTGTCGTTGCCGCGGGAGACTCCGGGCGGATTGCTGCTTCTGCAAGCGCTGGCGCGGCAGGCGTTGTGGCCTGTGTTTCCAGGGATTGAACAGGAGAACCCATCGCTACCAAACGGCCTTCCTTGCGAAATACTCCCACGAGATAAGATCAGGGAGCGAGCTGATGTTGCACTTCGTCGACAATCCGTTTTTCCACTTCTTCGGACCAGACGCCAGGCAAGCCATAGTAGACCATGGCCGAGGCACCTTCGTAACCACCCTCACGGAGAACCCGGCGAGACGGGATATAAGCCATCACATCATTTGCATAGCCGGCAACCCAGGTGCGTACCCCGGATAGTTCGGCTTTCAGGCGAACCGCAAAGTCGACCACCACTTCACCACCAAGCGCGATGAACTGCACGTCATTCCCCAGCTTCCAGACGCCAATCGGATAGGGGTAGCTTTTCGGTAGCGGCTGTCCCTGTTCCAGCTTTGCCAGCAGCATGCGGGCCCGGGTTGCGACAAATCGATTCGAGGACATCGCTTCCGTTTTCAGTGTTTCTTGAGAGGGTACTTGAGCCAGTGCCAGGTCGATTTCGCGGTACGAGGTTTCTAGTTTTCCAGCGACGGGGTGCATCTGGCTGGTCAACAGGACAGTGTCGACTGCGTCTGCCAGACGTCGCCCGTAATGTCGGGCAAGTGCGACGGTGCGTCGCGGCAAAGGGTTTTGATCTGCGCCACATCCGGCCCAAAACAGCGCGACACAGCCAGGATGGTTTTGTTCCAGTTCGATCTGGGCAAAGCCAGGATAATCCCCGGACCACTTATAGAAACTCAGAACCGTAGCGTGACAGGCGTATCCGAACAACACCGATTTCAGTGTGCCTGTGGCGTTGCGGACCGCCAGTACTGGGACATCGTGGTCCAAGGGACCTTTCAAACCGCCTTGAAGACGTTGTGCCGGGACGCCCGATTCTGAGTTTTCCCGTCGATTGACCGCAAACGTAGCTCGGCCGCTACCCCAGCTCAGCTGGCTGGGTTCGAGTGCGGCTACTGCAGCCTGGGCGGTAGACACGACACGTTGTACGAGCTCGCTGGCGTAGGCATCCAGCAACTGTTGGTGGGATTTGTCGACTTGCAGATAGTGCAGCACTCGTAAATTATTGGGCAGCGCAGGACCAGTGTGTGTGTGGGAGCAGCAGATCGCGATTTGGTGGCGTTGCAGGCCCAGCTTGTCTTCGATTTGCTTGCAAATGATTCCTGACAGATCACGATCGATGCCGACCAGGTCAAGGGTGATGACAAGTGCCTGGTGGCCGTTGGGATCTTGCAGGGCTAAGGCTTTCGCCCACAGGTCTGTGAGTTTGGCCTGTGCGGGTTGGTTGCGGTTGCCATAGCCAGACATCCAGATCATGCGATCTGGTGTGATGCTGGTCCGTGCGGCCCCTGCATGCCAGGTCGCGGCACCAGGTTCCGCTCCCCAGGCCAGCGTGGGCAGGTTGCATGCGAACAGCAGCAGGGCGAGGCAAAGGCCACGGTACATCGGTTGTGCTTTCAAGCAGGTTGCGATTGTTGTGGGTGATGACTTACTGCGAGGGGCAGTCGTCGTCGCTCGGGGCGCCATCAGGTCAAGGAGAAAAATCCGTATCGAAAGTGCGATTTTTTTCAATGGTTACGCGTTCCCAATGGTAACTTTTGTTGCCCAGTAAATCTATTGCGGACTCAAAGTAGCGACCGATTTGCGCGAGTTGCTTCCGATCGTGGACAAAATTCTCAGGACGGGCGCGGTGCCGTGACAAGAACAGAAAGAAATAGTCGCCGGTTTGTGCCAATTGAATGCGGTATTCACCGCGTGCGTTGCTCCATGCGTGGTTTCCCCCAGAGGTGCGCAGCAACAGGACGTCGGGATGGCGATTGGTGTCGGGAGGGTGTTCGGTGACGCCCAATTCACGGTGATTCAGCTTTTCGTCGAGCTTGAGGGTCTCGGGGATTGCGATAATAACGGCCCGATCGTCTGGCATCCGCTGGCCGCTGTTGCTGGTATAGCTCACGAGGCCTTGGATCAGGCAGGGTTGGGAGGAGGCCGAACGGCTGGACAACGCGGAATTCTGTTGGCCGACAAGCATACCTAGAGAAAAGCAGCTGATGGCAACCAGGCTAAGCAGGATCCCCTGCAGATAAATCACTTTTCGTGGCACTGCAACTTTGTTAGCGTCGACGGGTAGTTCCTGGTACCGCGTGCCGCTGGTCAGTTCTTCGCCGTCGTAAATCCATTCGGTCTGTTCATCAAAGACCGTAAACTGCTGATAGGGGTCATTGATGGGAGGCGCTGGTGGTGTTGCGGGCGATCCGGTTACGGTGGGCGCCACTTGTCTTTTTGCTTGAATGCACTTGGGACAAGTCAGAACACCTTGTTCGGCCGCATCGGGTGGCAACAGGACACCACAGGTTCCACAGGTCGTTGCAGGTGTCATAGCTTTGAGCGCGGAGCCGCGTTTTTTGCGAGAGGAGCTACAACCGGGTGTGCGCGCGGCTGTCAGGACGCTCCGACAGTCTCGGTTTCGCTAGTCAGCAGAAAGTCGTCGGGTAAATTGCCGTCATCTCCGACAGGCATTGGTCTTGGATCGCTAAGTATTTCCAGGTTGTCTGCTTCCTTAGCCTGTTCCCAGTAGGCGGCGGAGCACTCCAGTTCGGTGACTTCGAGAGTGTTGTGAATCCATAACAGCCTGGACTCTTCCGGGTCCACAAGGCCGACGACCTGGTATGCGTGTTCCAGCATCTCGCGGTCGGTTTCGTAGTCCAAGGGAGGCATCGCCCCGGTCGCGTGTCCGCCTGTCAAACAATTGGTGCGTGTTGCGTAAGTGTCCATTTCCCGGATGACGCGCGACCGACAAAACTCCGCCAGGCCGATTCCGGCGGCGTTGCCGTGGGTTTTTTCGGTCAAGCCTCTGACACAGATTTGTTTTACTTTGGGGTATTCATTCTCAGCGGCTTGATGGTCCAGGAATTTTCTTCCTACCACATTGGTATCGAGTCCGGAGCCACTGATGTTCTTGCCAATTTCGTCGATGAGAAGCACATCCGCATGGGGAAATGGCAGTTTGGGAATCCAGTCCTTCGCTTTCACGAGCAACTCTTTTTCACGCTCTTCGAAGTTTTCAGGAGCGACCGCCTCCAGGAGTGCTGTTTCGTCCAGGCCGTTTTCAACAATCGCCAGCCCCGCGGCAATCCGACATTTTGCGAGGACTTCTCGTGCGACACTGCGAACAATTTGGCCAAAGCTGTGGTCTTGAATCGCACGGTGGTAGATCCGGGCGCCGTTGTGTTTGCCCAGCCCTATCAACATCATCTTCATCAGGCCACTTTCAATGTCGCCCACAAAATTGGTGTGTGGTTTTACCCGCCCGCAAACAATCACATGGTCCGCTTCGGAGGCAAACTTGTCGAAATGGACCGGAAAACCTTCAGCTGCGTCACAGACGATGACGGTTTCCATCGTGGCTCGGATCGGGCAGCCGCAGAAATCTTCGGTGATCCCGTACGATTCCAGAATGTGTTTTTGCCCTTCAGCTTTACCGCCTCCATGACTTCCCATTGCCGGAACAATAAACGGTTCGCCTTGGAGTTGTTTAACGTGGTCGACGATGGCCTTGATGATGACCGGAATATTCGCAATTCCACGGCTCCCCGCGGTGATCGCTACCGATTGGCCCGGTTTGATCGTCGCACCGAGGTTGAGACGCGCTAATTGCTGCTCTGCTTCAGCGGCGATGTCGTCGATGCGTGGATCTTGGAATCGCTGGCGAACCCGAAAAACGAGTGGAAGGTCGACCATGAATGGTATCCCGTTGGTACGAATAATCTGCAAGTCTGCGTATTATGCCATGTTCAACGCAAAGCGGGCAACTGCGCCGCTGGTTTCTTGGCCGTATTTGCGGCGATGAGTACGTTTCACGTTAAGATAGCGGGCAACGCTCGTTCCCAGTTTGAAGGAGAGTACCATGGCACGCTTGGAACTTTCGGCTGCGGTGCTGGTCCTGCATTTCCTGTGTGTCGTAACGCAGGTTCGATCCGCGGATTACTTTCTTACCGTGGGTGGTGGTTATGCACCGACAGGTAACCAGATTTCCCTGGAGAAGAACGTTCACTTCTTTCAACACCTGTTGGAAGCCAGGTATCCAGCAAGCCAGGTCCAGCATGACATCTTTTTCAGTGACGGAGATGACCCAGGCCGTGATTTGCAATACGTCGACGCGGATGCCAGGTTGCCACGCGTTAATCTGCTGCTGGCGACCATTTTTCGTAAAACGAATTATTTGAATCACCGTTACCGATCCCACCAGGTGCCTGGTGTGACTGGGGCGACCACGCGTAGCAATCTGGCTGATTGGTTTGTTGAGGAAGGGGCTCAACTGAAGGCTGGTGATCGTTTGTTGGTTTACGTCACCGCACACGGTGGAAAATCAAAGGACAAAAAGCGACCTGAAAATACGCAATTGTTCTTGTGGAATAACCAGCCAATTTTGATGACTGAGCTGACGAAGCATTTGGATAAGATTTCCGCCGAAGTTCCGGTGGTGGTGGTAATGGTGCAGTGTTACTCGGGTGGGTTTGCAAATGTGATTTTCAAGGACGGCGATTCGTCCAAGGGCTTGGCGCAGCCCAATCGTTGCGGGTTTTATGCCACGGTTCAGACGCGACCCGCTGCTGGTTGCACGCCTGATATCAATGAAGAGAACTACCACGAATACAGCAGCTATTTCTGGGCAGCGATCCTCGGGGCGACGCGGACTGGCCAGGCGGTGTCCAGTTGCGATTACAACGAGGATGGAGTTGTTTCTTTTTCGGAGGCGCACGCCTATGCGTTGCTGACGTCCTCCACCATTGATATTTCGGTCAAGACCTCGGACGCATTCCTGCGGGCCTACAGCGAATATCCCAAGCCGGGATCCAAGGGAAGCCGACGCAAGCGACGACGCGATGAAAGGCCACCGCAGCCTCTAGTTCGATTGTGGCATCCTGACAGTGCGTTTGCGGACCTGATCGATCTCGCTCGCGCCGAAGAGCGTGTCGTTCTTGAAGGGCTTTCAGGTCAACTCGAGCTCTTTGAATCGCGGCGTGCTCGCCAGGCAAGAATGGTCGCTGCACGACTGGCCAAAGAAAACAAGGACAGACTTTCGGATCGCAACAAGATGCGAGGTCAGTATGACAAGTTGGCTGCACGGATTCGACGCGAGGTCATTAACCGCTGGCCGGAACTCGCAAACCCCTGGCACCCGAGTGCGGCAACCATCATTCAGAAAGAAGCGGATGCGATTGTTGAGTGTGTTGAGTCTCACGCGGGTTACAAGAGATTTTCGCAGTTGCGGCGTCGGTTGAATCGCTTGTCGCAAGAGCAGCTGAAACGGGATCGAAAGTGGGCGAAATGCCAACGTTTGATTCGCACGTTAGAGAACGTGGCGTTGGCCGCAAATTTGCCCCACGTTGCGTCTGCTGGACGGCAAAAAGAATACGCTCGTCTGTTGGGTGCTGAAATGGCAACTCTGGGTGCGGGTCAATAGGCTTTTCCAGGAGGTTGGCTGCTCGTAACCCGGTGGGAAGTCGCTGGTCTATTTTGTCTGGCCGCGACTTGACAACCTGCCGCGAACATGACCATAGTTCCAGTCGCTGTCAAACGGTTACAGGAACTACGTTTGCGGCCCCGTTAAAGAGGGTTGTGATCGACGTGAATGGGAGGGCTGACAACGTTGAGTGGATTTGAATACGTTGCGCCTACGGACCTCACAGCCGCAGCGACGGCTTTGCGGGATGCGGGTGGACGAGCATGCGTGCTGGCAGGTGGAACTGATATCCTGGTGCAGTTGCGTGAAGGGATGCGTTCTGCAGACCTGGTGATTGACGTCAAAAAGATCCCTGAATTGCTGCAGTTAGAGTACGCTCCCGACGCCGGATTGTGTCTGGGTGCAGCGACGCCTTGTTACCAGATTTACACGACGGCGGATGTCGTCAATGCATACCCTGCACTGGTAGACGCAACACGAATCATCGGTGGTTGGCAGATTCAAAGCCGAGCTAGTGTGGGTGGGAATTTGTGCAACTCATCACCTGCAGCTGACTCGATACCGCCGCTATTGGTACACCAGGCCGTTTGCCATTTGGCTGGGCCGGAGGGGCGCCGTAGCATCCCCGTGAGTGATTTTTGCACAGCGCCGGGGAAAAATTCACTGCAACCGGGAGAGCTGTTGGCGACGCTGACACTACCCCCACAACCGGCAAACGCGGGTTCTGCGTACCAGCGATTTATTCCTCGCAATGAAATGGATATCGCGGTAGCGTCGGCTGCTTCCTGGATTGAATTGGATGATTCAAGAAGCGCGATTAAATCTGCACGGATCGCCCTGGGTGCTGTCGCGCCGACACCCGTGCTGGCTGAAGAGGCGAGTCAGTTTCTGGTTGGCAAAGCACCCACAGAAGAGAATTTTTCCGAGGCAGGTGTGCTGGCGCGACAAGTGGCGTCGCCGATTGACGACATGCGCGGAACGGTGGAATTCAGAGTGCACCTGGCGGGCGTGCTGACGCAACGTACATTAGCGCTAGCGCATCAGAGGGTTCAAGACAATTAGGGTCCTACTGGCCAGTGAATTGCCGGTATAAGAAGTTGCCCGTACAGGGTGGGGCATCAGATAGCGACATCGCTTGACCGAGATCCATCAGGTTTCGAAGCAGGCCGAGAGTATCTTCTTCAAGGAAGCAAAACGTGACTAAGAAGACACACGTCACAACAACCATTAACGGTGAAGAAACGGAATTTCTTTGCGAGCCTCGACAGAGTTTGCTGGAAGTACTCCGTGAGGTCCTCGATCTGACCGGTTCCAAGGAAGGGTGCAATAACGGCAACTGCGGTGCCTGCACGGTGTTGTTAGACGGGCTTCCGGTCGATAGTTGTCTGGTCTTGGCGGTGGAAACAGAGGGCGCTGAAATTACGACGATTGAGGGGATTGCGCAGCAGGGGCACTTGCATCCGTTGCAGCAGTGTTTTCTCGAAGGTGCGGCACTGCAGTGTGGGATCTGTACTCCTGGTTTCATTGTTGGCGCGAAGGCTCTGCTGGATCGTAACCCTGACCCGACAGAAGAGGAAATTCGCTTCAATCTGGCAGGCAATCTCTGCCGGTGTACGGGCTATGATAAGATCGTGCGATCGATTCAAGAGGCTGCCGATCGCCTGCAATCGGCAACATGAGTGCTGTGGGATCCGCAGTGGCCTGTCCACTGTGGCGATGAGGATTGAAGGCCGTTCCGGAAGCCCGTCAGCCGTAAACCAGTTTTACGTGTGACGTTCCCGGACAGTTACTCCATTACTGTGTTAGTACAGGATTTGAGAGGATGAACACACCAGCTCCAGGCCCACAGTACAAGGTCATTGGTACCCGGCCGATTCGCCATGACGGCATGGACAAAGTAACCGGCAAGGCCAAGTACGGCGCCGATGTGAAGTTCTCAAAGATGCTGTACGGACGAGTGCTCCGCAGTCCGCACGCACACGCCAGGATACTCTCGATCGATACGTCAGAGGCCGAATCGCATCCCGGGGTTTTTGCCGTAATTACGACAGGTGATATGCCCGACCTGGTCGACAAGATGGCCGATTTGGGTGAGGGTGTCGTCAATATGGCTCATCTTGGGGACAATGTTCTGGCCAGGGAGAAGGTGTTGTACAAGGGGCAGGCGGTGGCAGCAGTCGCCGCTTCGGATGTACATGTTGCGGCCGAGGCGATCAAGAAGATCAAAGTGAAATATGAAC
>CAZITS010000146.1:0-10049 GCA_964542185.1 uncultured Pirellulaceae bacterium | reverse complement strand
GAATTTCCGGCTGGAGATTGGGCGACCTTGCCACTTTCGCCCCAGATATTCGCCTGCCCCACATCGTGATCATCGGGAATGGTGATCACCGGACGATTCCGCAGTACCTCACGAAACTGGGCGCCAAACTCGAGCCAGCCAAACGTATGCTGGCGGTGGTGATAGGATTGATCACCGGCAAAAAACAACAAGTCCGGATCCTGCTGCAAAAGATTCTCAACGATTCGCGGCCGCGGACCGGGGGTGCGACTGGAATTGCAAGACAAAACTCCCACCACAATCGTCGGCTTGTCAATCGGATCGCGACGAATCAAACCTGTAAAGCGCGCCTTTGCGCCATGGCGTAATCGATAGGAAACCGCGACGTTAGCGTTCCAGTCTGCAACGCGAAAATGTGCGCTAAATCCTGGCTCTAACACCGATTCGGTAGCCACCGCCTGCCAGCGCCCACCCCGCTTCAACTCCAAGATGACCTCACGCGGTTCATCCGGCAGCAGCGGATACAGCTGGGCCGTTAACTTGAGCACTCCGTGGTCATGGGTGTACAGCGCAAAAGCCAACACCTGGTCACGGGGTACCATCAATCGCGGACCCTGCTTGCCTCCCGTCTTCCACCATTCGCCGGTGGCATGGGAATCGAGCTTTGGAAAGCGAGAACCAAACGGGCTTTCTCCGGCAGATCTCCCCACCGTCGCAACGATTAACTGCAAGCCGAACACGGCAATGCATGCGATCCGCATCACGAGCACCACTCCCTGTCGAAAAGGCATCACGGTGGGCCGCACTGGTCGACTAGCGATTACCATCGATGGGTTCGACCTGGTCGCCGCCATCGGTCAGCCACTCCAGATTGACACGGATCAGTGAAATTTGCGAGTAACCATCTTTTTCAAATGCCAGCAAAATCTCGCCAGCCTGGTTACGGCCCAGGTCTGAATATGCAGAGCTACCAGCGTACACCACCTTGGCTACCGGCCAGCTGCGACACTCGTCATAGCTGAGTCGCACGGTCATCTGTGTGCGACTTCCTGGATTGGAAGGGTGCGCCAAGACGACTCGATTTTTCTGACCTGATCCCTGCTGGCTTAAACGGAGAATACTACCCTGGCAAGAAGGCTCGGGAAGCCGGTCATCGTATTGAGCAGGTAACCAGCTATGACCGCCGTCCTGGCTTACCGCGTAAGCCCGACGTTTTTTCTGGTGGCGACTGCGAGCCGTCATATAAAGCGATCCGTCGACGCGCTGGACGACCTCGCATTCATCCGATCGATCGACACCAGCTGCAGCACCAGCGTGCCAGGTCTGGCCACCGTCATCACTAAAAAATACATACGACAATTGCGTGGCGCCAAAGGGCACATTTGCCTCCACACCAGCCCAACAGGGCATCACCAGGCGACCTTTTTGAAGCTGGATTCCATGTCCAGGTCCAGGACCCACCCAGTGCCATTGCGCGGGCAGGACCTCACGTGTGATATCGCGTGGTTTAGACCAACTGCGTCCGTCATCAGAACTGCGCATCAACAACACTTGTTTGTTGTCGCGTGAAAAGGACAGCCAAATCACACCACTCGATCGATCCTGCAGCAAACAAGGATTGCCCATCGTATGCTCACCGTCATCGGCGATGACATTTTGAGGCGACCAGGTTTGACCACCGTTCTCACTACGGCGCAGGACCAGATCGATGTCACCGTGGTCCGAACCGTTATTCTTGCGCGCCTCGCAGACAAACAGAATGGTTCCTTTCCCGGTCATCAGCAGTGAGGGAATACGATACGTGTGATACCCCTGGTCCCCGCGCTGACAGAGCGTCTGTTCGACAAACAGGGGATCGGCTGCAGTGACCAGACCGCCTTTCGCACCCCACCCGCACGCCACCGACAGCACCACCACATACCAGAGCTTGTCTCTCATCAATTCCCCCTTGACGCATCACAACGCGCCGCTGAATGGCCCCGCTCACTACCGCAGCCCGGTCCGCACACTACATCTTGCCAGAAGCCCCCCTCGGCGTCGAGTTGACCCGCTCTGGCGACGGGTCGGTACCAGCAGATCCCGCCCGGCGGCAGGCCAGCGGGAGGACGGTTCGCAGATTGCGGATCGGCACCGTATAACCTTCGGTCTGTGGGAAACCCACGATGGCTGGCAACGTGGCTGCGAAACACACCACATTCTCCGCATCAACAATCGCCTCGAATCCAGGAGCCAACGGATGTACCGACGCAACTTCATCAAGGCAATCGCTGCCGGAACCGTCTCCGGCAGCGCGGCGTCGACATACGCCGGGCTCCCCGCTGCGGATGGAAGCTCCCGGCTTACCGACCGTCTCAACCCGCAAATCCAACAAGCCCGTGATGCAGCACTCGACATCCTGCAACCCTCGCCCCGCGACCTGGAGCACGGTCTGCAACTCCATCATGACGCGCTCGTGTTTGACGCCTATGGCTTCTCGCCCCGAGCCGCGGTCGACGGCGACGCGCTAGCGCGGGCATTCGAAGCAGGTGCTTCGCCGGCGGAACTGGGTGATCTCCGCGAAGAGATGTCAATGACCCGCTACGCCTTGGACCCGATCGAACAACAGGAATATCGGGATGCATGGCGGGCATCCGGGGTCACTTGCATTTTCCAGAATGCCGGTCAGGAAGGCCAGGATCCGCTGCGGCTATTGAAACGGCTGGCACGGTTTACTTTTGCGACCGACATGTTGCGCGGTTTCGTTTCCAAAGCAGCTATCCCGGCTGACATTCTGGAGGTCAAAAAGCAAGGTCACCACTGTCTCTATCTGACTGGAAACGGAGTCCCCCTGCGACAGCAGTGGATCTCGATCCCCGACGAACTGCAGTATGTACGGATTTTCTTTCAGCTGGGAATCCGGATGATGCACCTGACCTATCAACGGCGCAACATGATCGGGGACGGCTGTGCCGAAACGGCCAATGCCGGCCTCAGTGATTTCGGGCGGCACGCGATTGCAGAAATGAATCGCATTGGAGTCATTCCCGACTGTGCCCATTCAGGATGGCAAACCAGTCTGGAAGCAGCTCAGGTTTCCGATAAACCGGTGGTCGCCAGTCATACAACCTGCGCCCACCTCCACCCCCACATCCGTAGCAAACCCGATCCCGTAATGCGCGCCATCGCCGACTCGGACGGTTATCTGGGAATCTGCTGCATTTCCCGATTCTTGCGTGGCACGGGTGATATTCGGGCCTTGCTCGACCACATCGACTATGCGGTCAAGACGGTCGGACCCGATCACGTAGCGATTGGAACCGATGTCGCTTACACCTCGCAAAACGCAGCGAGTGAGCAGAAAAAAGTGCCGCGTGGCGCACAGCAACGAACCGCTTTTCGTTCTCTCTGGCCGCGCGACGATTTTCCTGTCACGGAACGCGCCCGCACCAGTATCGCCTGGACAAACTGGCCACTGTTCACCGTGGGCCTCGTGCAGCGCGGTTATTCCGACAAGGTGATCCGCAAGATCATCGGCGGAAATGTACTGCGGGTAACCCGCGCAGCGTTGCCTTGAGCTCCTGAGTCAGGCGAGAAATCTGTCCTGCAAATCGAACCGATGCACTCTGGATCCGCGATCCGGCTGGTGGCCAAACCGCGCGGACGAGCTGACGTGGTTTTCAGGGCTCGGGCAGGAACAACGACTCCACGCAGCCCCTGCACACCACCTCTGGACGTAACCTCTGGACGTTGTGCAGTCGCGGAAACCCCGCGCGGCGGGCAGGTTGTGGGAGAAAAAATCGGCTGATAGAATCGCTCCCTGGGTGATTCTTGCCATGTCACGTAACCCCGCGCCCACTGGCTGGTGAGGAACCATCGGCTGGTGAGAAAACCGGGGAGATCATCCCGTGTCACCAGGCAGACAGGGCTCACCCCCCTGGAGGATCATCTGCGAGAACCCACCCCGGAGAGGCAGAAGCTGTTTCCGTCTCCCCATTGACGTTTCTTCAGCCCCCAGATGAGACCACTGTGAGCACTCCTGATTCCACAAAAATTGCCGTCATCGGCGGCGACGGTACGGGTCCCGAAGTCACAGCCGAGGCACTCAAAGTACTCCAGGCAGCGAGCCAGATGGAGAATTTTGACTACCAGCTGACCGATTTTGATTTCGGCGGCGAACGCTATTTGAAAACGGGCGAAATTCTGCCGGACGGAACTGTCGACGCATTACGGGAGCAGGACGCGATTTTTCTGGGAGCCATCGGACACCCCGATGTAAAGCCGGGTGTTCTGGAGAAAGGTTTACTGCTGGAGTTGCGTTTCCAACTCGACCAGTACATTAATCTCAGACCCGTCAAACTGTATCCAGGTGTGGAAACCCCACTGGCCGACAAGACCCCCGCGGACGTCGACTTTGTCGTGGTTCGCGAAAACACCGAAGACTTGTACTGCGGTACGGGCGGCTTTCTGAAGAAAGGGACGGCCCAGGAAGTAGCCACACAAACGGCCATCTATACCCGTAAAGGTTGTGAACGTTGTATTCGCTGGGCCTTTGAATACACACAACAGCGCAACAACCCCAAAGGCAAACGACTGACATTGGTGGCCAAGACCAACGTGCTGACGTACGGCCACGACTTGTGGGACCGAACCTTCCAGGAAGTGGCCCAGGACTACCCCGATGTCGAAGCCGACTATAACCACGTCGACGCTTGTTGCATGTGGATGGTCAAGAATCCCGAATACTACGATGTGATTGTCACAACCAATATGTTTGGAGACATTATTACCGACCTGGGGGCGATGATTCAGGGTGGGATGGGAGTCGCAGCGGGGGGCAATCTCAATCCCGATCCGGGCGGCACCAGTATGTTTGAACCGATGGGAGGCAGTGCGCCCAAATACACTGGCCAGGGCGTGATTAACCCGATCGCGGCGATCGGCGCCATGTCGATGCTGCTGGAACAGATCAATCAACCGGCCGCAGCCACCCGCGTGATGAATGCCATCCAAACGGTAACTGGCGAAAAGATGAAAAGCCAATCTGCGGGACGTATGGGATACAGTACTTCCGAGGTTGGTGATCTGGTGATTGAAGCAATGTCTGACTGACCAGCGGTTGCCAGAGCGTTTCCCGAGAACCCAGTGGGCTGGCCACCGGGAAGGTTCTGCGACCAGCCGGTGCACCCGAGAAGATCGGATGGACGGACGCCCCGTAGACGCCATCTTTCTGAAACCGCGATAACGCAACGAGTAGTAACACAACGGTTTTCTGCACGCAGTTCCGCTGGAGGTGAAACCATGCTGGAGAAACTTTTTGACCTGTCTGGACGCGTGGCGCTGATTACTGGAGGTAGCAAGGGATTGGGTAAGGCGATCGCGCGCGGCTACGCCGAAGCAGGTGCCAGCATCGCGATCAGCGCTCGCAACGAAGCAGAATTGGCGGCGGCCAAAGCGGAGATCGAGGATGGCCTCGACATCCGCTGCGAGTACTATGTCGCCGATATGACGGACCGCAGTGCGGTCCAGCAATTGGGCAACCAGGTCCTGGAGCAGTTTGGCCAGGTCGACATCCTGGTCAACAACGCGGGTAGCAATGACCCGCAACCGCTCCTGGAAATCAGTGATGAGAGCTGGGACCGCATTATCGAGTTGAACCTGAACAGCTGCATGGCCTTGGCGCGTCAGCTCGCTCCCGGCATGGTTGAGCGTAACTGGGGACGCATCATTCACATGTCTTCGATCATGGGCCTCACCTCGAATCCCGGTCGCGGCGCCTACTCCGCCACCAAGTCAGCCCTGATCGGCATGACGCGTGCCCATGCGCTCGAACTGGGACCGCATGATGTCACAGTCAATTGCATTGCCCCGGGCCCGATCATGACAGACCTCCCCATGAACCTGCTTACTGACGAACAAAAGCAATGCTTCGCAGACCGTACAGCACTGCAACGCTGGGGGGACCCAATCGATCTGGTGGGCCCGGCACTCATGCTCGCCGCCGAAGCAGGCCGTAATGTGACAGGAGCGGTAATCGTCGTCGACGGTGGTGTTATCTGCCGGACGTTTGATTAAACGGCCGTTGGTACAACGGCGGTGGTATGTTCGCTTCAACCAGACCAGCACTCGCAATCCAGAGACGATTTACTCTGGTCCTGATCTTCGATGCAGACTTTTGACGAGCTCTCACAATTCCACGTGGTCCGCCTCAACGGGCAGTTGTTCCCGGTCTCGCGTTACGAAACAGAACGCTACCAGAGTTATCAACTCCAACCCGATATCGTGGAACGCGCTGGAAGCACTGCAATTCTAGAACAGGCCGTGAATTGTGACGCCCTGCTGGTCGTTTCCGAAACGCTCAACCAGGATACGATCGCTGGCTTGCAACGCTGCCGTGTGATTGCGCGACTGGGTGCTGGTACTGACAAGATCGACGTGTCCGAGGCCACGCGGCAGGGCATCCTGGTCACCAACGTGCCCGATTTTTGTGTCGAGGAACAGGCAGACCACACACTCGCACTGTTACTGTCGCTGGCACGCAAACTGACGCCCATGCGGACCGCCATGCAAGCGGGTCAGTGGGCAGATGCGCGAGCCCAATGCCGCAGTTTGCATCGTTTGAACGGGCGGACCTTGGGGATCATTGGTTTTGGTGGCTCCGGAAAACTGGTCGCCCAGCGGGCCGCGGGATTCGGCATGCGAATCCTGGCCACGCGACGGCGTCCCGACCAGCAGGACCCACTGCTGGCAAAACTGGGTGTTGAGCTCGTGACGCTTGACGCATTGCTGCGCCGTTCTGACTATGTCTCTTTGCATCTCCCGTTGAACGAACAGACGCGGCACCTGCTCGACGCCGAACGGCTGGCGACCATGCAACCTGGCGCCCTGCTAATCAACACATCGCGAGGTGCACTGGTCGACGAGACGGCCGTCCTGGAGGCACTGCTTGACGGACATCTGGGCGGATATGGAGTAGACACGTTTGATCAGATCGATCTCCATCGCAGCGCGACCGTGGACCCGCCCAGCCATCCGCTATTGCAACTGCCAAACGTGGTGTTCACTCCCCACGTCGCTGCGTTTTCAGAGGAATCCTCGCGCGATGTGGCTTACGGTGCCATTGACAACCTGGCGACCGTGCTCAGCGGACACTGGCCCCCTGCTGCACGGATCGTCAATCCGACCGTCACCCCGCGTCAGCACTTGACCCACCGAGTCGTCTGAAAACAGCTTGTCCCGGCAGCGACTCGTAATCGGACGACACTCGCTCGGTCGCATTCCCTGAGTCCGGGCACCAATACGACTCGCGGTTTGAGTCTGGTATGTTGCTAAGCACTGCCCGCCGTAGGACTTCCAGTACAACTCGCCAGCGAGACTCGGATAATAAACCTCGCTACAGATTGGCACAGGTGACGCGCGTCCTCTGACCAGGAGCCCCAGGGATGTCTCAATACAAGGATGGTTACCAGAGCATCTACTTGTTTTATACCGATATTGATCTACCCCCAGCGTTTAGCAATGACTATTCCAAGTACCAGCGGTTTCGCAAATTAGGATCAGGTGGCAAGGGCGATCTGCAAACATGTTTCGACGAAAGCCTGGGGCGAACCGTCGTCTATAAATCCTTGCGTTCCGAGCTCGCAGACAACGTGCGTGAGCGGCGGCGTTTTCTTCGCGAGGCACGTATCGCTGCACAATTACAACACCCCAACACGGTGCCGATTTACGAAATCGGCCGTGATCCAGAAGGAACCCTGTACTACACAATGAAACGCGTCGTAGGCCGCAACCTGTTTGAAATACTGGTCGCGTTGTACCGGCAAGAAGCTGACACAATGACGCTGTTTCCGCTCGACCGCCTGCTGGACATTCTGGTGCAAGCTTGCCATGCCCTGGCTTATGCACATACACACGGTGTCATCCATCGCGACATCAAACCCGAAAACATTCTGGTGGGCCAGTTTGGGGAAGTCATGTTGCTGGACTGGGGTATCGCCAAAGTCTGGGGCATGCCCAACGAAGACCGGGACGCCGAAGTAGCGATGAGTGACGCAGAGTTAACGGCGCCCGGTGAACGACCGGGCACCCCCTTGTACATGTCACCCGAACAGGTGCTGGGAAACCGCTACGTCGACGAGCGAACAGACGTGTACAGCGTCGGTGTCGTGCTCTATGAGATGCTGACGTTTAGCCTGCCATTCCAAGGCCGCGACTTGCGTTCTTCCTTCGAGAAGATCGCCAGTGCCCCACTTGAACCGCCGCGCCAACGCGCTCCACAACGTACGATTCCCGCAGCCCTCGAGACCATTTGCTTGAAGGCCTTAGCCCGCCATCCACAAGAACGTTACCAGTCCATTCGATCTTTTGTGGACGCAATTCTCCAGTACCGTGGCTTGAAGTAGTGGCTTGAAGTAGTGGCTTGAAGTAAACCGAAGTCACGCTCCCTCAGATACGACCTGGAGATCGGTCGGAATCGCCCCACAAGCATGCGCCAACCGTGCGCATGAAAAGCGACCGCTCGAAACCTGATTCGAGCGGTCGCTGGGTCTAACCACTGCTTGACGAGAAATTTACTAGTTCACTGTAGCCAGGATACGGGCCACAATGCGATACGGATCGGCGTTCGAAGCCGGTCGACGATCCTCCAGGTAACCTTTCCAGCCAGCCTGGACCGTCGCCACCGGAATCCGAATCGATGCACCTCGATCGCTGACCGCATAACTGAAAGTATCAATCGACTGCGTTTCATGGAGGCCAGTCAGCCGTTGCTCATTATCTGATCCGTACTCGCTGATATGGGCGTCATGCGCTGCACCAAACTTCTCACAGATCGACTTGATCAGCTCTTCGCCGCCTTGATCGCGGATCGGCGTATTGGAGAAATTCGTGTGCATACCGCTACCATTCCAGTCACCCTTAATCGGTTTGGGGTGCAAAGAAACGGTCACACCGTACTCTTCCGCACAACGGTGCAGCAGAAAACGTGAAATCCAGAGATCGTCGGCAGCCGCTTTCGCGCCTTTGCCAAACAGCTGGTATTCCCATTGGCCTTTCATCACTTCGGCGTTGATGCCAGTCACACCCAAACCGGCTTCCAAACAGGCGTCGAGGTGCGATTCGACCACTTCCCGCCCCGCACAGTTGTCATAGCCAACCGAACAGTAATAGGGGCCTTGGGGGCCTGGATAACCGTTGGGAGGAAAACCCAGCGGCAAACCGTCTTGCATCAGGGTGTATTCCTGTTCAAACCCAAACCAGAAATCGCCATCGTCGTCAAACACACCCCTCTGGTTGGAGGGATGCACCGAGCCGTCCGCGGCCAGTACCTCATTGAGGACCAGAAACGCGTTCTTGCGACATGGATCGGGCACCATTTTTACAGGCTTCAACAAGCAATCGGAAGAACTTCCCTCAGCCTGTTCGGTTGAACTTCCATCAAACGACCAGTCCGGACAATCTGAGACGTCACTGGGATCGCTGGAAACAATCTTGGTCTTGCTACGAATCATCGGCTCGGGCTGATAACCATCTAGCCAAATGTACTCAAGCTTGGTGGGCATGGATTATTTCTCCTGTGGGACACACAACTAGAAACCGGCAAACTGGATTCCCTGAAACCGCTTCCACCACGATCCCGCAAAGGGACTTTGGAATCACCCCGTGGCTGATCGCCGCAGGGAACGTGATGCTAACCAGCCATTGTCCGGTCAGCCAACCGCCCCTACCGATCCGTTGCCGCCTCGACAAATACATTGCCGCCTGGGTGCGCCGCCTTGGGTGCAGATCAGTTGGGGACGATTTTACCCGTCCAAATGGTGATCCGCTAGCAGGCTATCGGGGCAACAGCAGCCTACCCCGCAAAATCGGGGATCGGCAAATCGCACGCCAGAATGAGCATAGCAATCTGCTCACCTTGACGAGCTGGAAAGACCCCTGACGCAGCGCGGTAATCCGTAGCGGTTGTGTCGAATCAACAGCCTGCTCAAGCCGGGAAATTTACCTGGAATTGGCATCTGCTGCCGCGCGCCGACTACCTCATTCGGCAGGTGCCAACATCGTCAGCGCGGCAGGCAACATTTCAATCCGAACCGGTA
>CAZITS010000145.1:0-10054 GCA_964542185.1 uncultured Pirellulaceae bacterium | reverse complement strand
GCAACCGCGGACCTGCTCGTGTAGAGCAAGGCCACAAGCCCTGCGAGTGCAACGAAAACGGATGCGGCCCGGCTTCTGTGTAATTGATGGGCGAACGAGTTGTTGCGCTGCGAATGCACGGTGAAAGCCTGTATGAAATTGCTAGTCACTGACGCCTCGCTGGAAGATTGATCCAGGTGCTGGTTATGCTCGCCCAAGGTACGAGTTCTACGCCCATTTCTGGTTGGAAACGAACGGGGCGAAATCAAGCCATTCAGTCCATTCTATTGTAGCCCATTCGGCACGAACTACGAAGCTCATTGATCGAATTCCGGCGTTTAGGCTGCCACAAACCCGGATTCGTTTTCCTTTGTGGTCGTTGCCGCAAATGTCCCAGTTGACAGAGTCGCCCTCTGTCGCCGGACATGCCAGTCGCTAGACTGAAATAAGGTTTGAGCTTTTGGGGGTCCGTTCGGAGGTGAGCACGTGGTAACGAGTTGGCGCGTATTGATAACTGACTATGCGTGGGCGGATCTGGACATCGAACGCGCAGTGCTGGAGGAGATTGGCGCCGAGCTGGTAGTGGCGTCTGAGTCGGATCCTGCGACCTTGGCAGAACTTGCGTCTGATGTGGATGCGATTATGACGTGCTGGGCAGGGATCCCCCGCCAAGTCATCGAAGCAGCACCACGTTGTCGAGTTGTTTCTCGCATGGGAATCGGTTTGGACAACATCGATGTCACGAGTTGCAGTGAACGTGGAATCCCGGTGACAAATGTTCCCGATTATTGCGCGACAGAAGTTGCCGAGCATGCTTTGGCATTGTTGTTTGCGTTAGCTCGAAATGTGGGCTGGTTTCACCAGCAAACGAAGGCCGGCATCTATCAGTTATCTGCAGCACCTGCGATGCAGACGATCGAAGGCCAGACGCTTGGGATTATTGGTCTGGGATCCAGTGGATGTCGACTAGCCAGTAAAGCGGCAGCACTCGGACTTCGAGTGCTTGGAGTGCGACGGTCCGAAACAGAAGTGCCCGGCGTCCGTCTTGCGAACCTTGAAATGTTGCTGAGCGAGAGCGACTTCATTTCTCTGCATGTTCCGTTATCCGAGGCAACACGCCACCTGATTGGCAAGTCTCAGTTGGAACGCATGAAAAACACGGCGTTCTTGATCAATACATCGCGCGGCGGACTTATTGATCACGATGCGCTAGCAAACTCGCTTGAAGCGCAGGAAATCGCTGGGGCGGCCCTTGATGTACAGGATCCGGAGCCTCCGGATCTGAATCAGCCGCCATTCAACCATGCCCGTGTGATTGTGACTCCACACGCTGCGTTTGCATCCACCCGGTCGGTCGCTGAGTTGAGACGTCGGGCGACAGAGCATGTTGCACAGTGTCTTCAGGGGCAGTTGCCGGCACACGTGGTGAATCGCGATGCACTTGGCTGAACGGTGCTGAAACGACCGCAGGGAAATCAGGTGCGGTGGTGCGGCGAGGTCATGCAGCAATGCAATAGAGGGAATATTGGGCCGTCGTCTCAATTCGCTGCGGGGATGTGATTCAATGTGTAGTAAGCGACATCGTGCAGCAAGGGTAACCTGGTAGCGGAGCGAATTCCTGGGAGATGGAGTTCGGACGGTGCATTGGAAAACGGATTTGTGATTGTGTAAATATCGCCACGCCGGGAACTCGCGGCGAGCTTGCCATCCGGCAGGAGTTCCAGTCCCCCGACTTCCAGTACGACACCAGCCGGAATCGGTAGCTTGAAGGCCGCGTAGTAAAATCCGCTTCGGTAGGAAATGCTGGCTCCGCCGCATCTGCTGAGACGTTGGCAAGCAATACAAGCAGGCTGAGAAGCAGGCGTGTCATTGGTTGTATATCCCCAGAGCACTGCACGTCACGTACTGGCGCCACCGTACCAGATTCGTGACGAAGAAAGAGAAAGAATCGTGAACCAGATCGCTCGTTGCGGCCAGTCGGTGTCGGGGCGGTGGGCTACTTCGTATGTGTTCTGTGCTGTTGCTAGCGTTGAGCAGGTAAGTCGAGAGACCAGTTCTTGTCTGACGTGAGCAACGCATCAATCTGGTTAGTTCGATCTGCCATAGTGGGACGGCATTTCTTGAGTTTTGAGTGTTTTTCAATGACCTCGGGAACCGTAGATTTAGTTGCGGCGGCGAGCGCATTGTAGAGTGCCCCCAACGCATCGGTTTTGACGGCGAGTGGGCCCGGACGCTGATTGAGCCATAATGTTGCTTGGGGAAGTAAATGTTTCACGCCACAGCTGAGTACAGCCCGGACCAAGGGGGCCTGGCTCAGTCCTCCCGTGAGAATAACGCGTTTCAAGTCGGCGCTTGGTCCCTTCACTTCCTGGTGCATTGCTTGCACTCGCAATAGCATTTCACGGGCAATGGAGATCTGGACGCTGGCCACCTGCTCTGGCTGTGCCAGTCGATCCAGGACTGGCCATGCAAATGCGTCGTGTGCTTGTACCTGATCGGGAGGGCACGCGACCCGGCGAATTTTGCTGAGATCAGCAGTTTTTGCCAAACTGTTAAGTGTTTTGTGGGAGAGGCCTGCAGCATAATTATTGCAGAACAGGTTGTACCAGGATGCGCAATGGCCGAGCATCATCAACAAGAGTCTGTGATCCCAGTATTCAAATGCTGCGGCTTTACCGCGCAAGCGGGCCGATGTCGGAACAATACGGTTGATTGTGCCACTCGTTCCTAGCGAAACCACCAGTGTCTGCAAGTCAGTTGCCCCGCAGCCAGCCGCGGTAGCCTGGTTGTCCCCCAGCGCGGCGACGACACGCCACCCTTTTAGCTTTTGCGTCAAGGACGTCCAGGTTGCTTGACGGTTCGCGCGGACACGACCGACGACCGCGTGACTGGGGATTGGATCGGGAAACCATTTGGGATTGAGTCGACCTCCGAGTTTTCGGTTGGCCTGCCGTAATGCGGTCGTTGCCAATTGCCTGGTCGACTGACAAAGCAGCCCGTTGCACAACGCATCGGAGGCACTCAAATGCCACTTGCCGGTCAGCTTTCCTGCTACCCAGTCACCACTGAGCACGACGCGTTGTAGTTCTTTCTGCAAGCCGGGCATCTGCGCCAAGACCCACGGCAGTTTTGCCGCGACAAAGCGAGGTTCGATACGTCCCACCGTTTTCGCGAAGTTGGCGACATCGCGGTTGAGCACGCGGGCTTCATGCTGGCCGCCATTGCATTGCCAACTCGGAGCCGGTACGAGAGGGTCATCGTCCATGCCTACAAGGGCAAGGTCATGTTGTCGCCAGGATTGCGAGAGAAAGCCAGGCTGGTCAAATCGCCACCCTTGTTGTTGCAATTTTCTCAAGACGGTTTCGATCATTTCCGGAACGTGTTGGAGATAGTGCGTTGGCCACTCATGCCAGGTTGCCTGGCCTTGCATTTCTACTGATGCATAGGCCTCTTTTCCGGTGGCACTTAGTGCGGCGATGCCACACTCGGTGGTGCTGAACACCCAGCCTAAACAAGCCGCCTGGTGGTACTTTGTGGCCATGCGAGGTCCTGGTGTGAGAAAGGAAGTTATGAATGCGGCTTGCTGTACAGGGTCTGTGGGACTTGCCGGATGTGATTGTTGGACACGCCTGGCGGTGACGACCAAGTAGTTCCGGATAAATGTTCAGACGTTAGTCACCCACAGGCAGCGGAACGCATTTGGAGATGTCTGTCTTGTCATTCCGTAGCGACCGTTGCCATGGGCAGATCCGGTGTCTTCTCAGGTACCTTCTCGAGCAACTCAAGAAGCACCTGGTCAGGATCGATTCCCTCGGCTTGTGCCTCGAAATTGAGGATGACCCGATGGCGCATGGCTGGCAAGAACACGCGTCTTACGTCTTCAAAACTGACATTAAATCGACCGTCCAGCAGGGCGCGTGCCTTTGCTGCTAGTGCCAGCGTCTGCGCTCCACGAGGGCTGCTGCCCCAGCGCAAATACTGTTGCGTGATTGGCAGTCCAAATTCTCCTCCAGGGTGCGTCGCAAGCGTCAGGCGGACAATATAATCCTGAACGTGTTTTGCCAGAATTACGGTGCGAATCAGCTGCTGCCAGCGCAGGATTTCTTGGGCTTCCATTACTTTTTCTGGAGTCGGGTTTTCGCCGCTGGTAGTGCGGTCAACGATCGTCGCTAGTTCGTCTCGTCCCGAGTAGCCAACGACTAATTTGAAGAAAAAGCGATCGATTTGCGCTTCGGGAAGTGGGTAAGTGCCTTCTTGCTCGATCGGGTTCTGCGTTGCCATGACAAAGAACGGTTGCTCTACATGGAATTGCTGGCCGGCCACCGTGATAGTGCCTTCCTGCATGGTTTCCAGCAACGCGGATTGTGTTTTCGGGGTGGCGCGGTTGATCTCATCAGCAAGGCAGATTTGGGTAAAGAGTGGACCCTTCTGGAACTCAAATGCCCGTCGCCCGTCGCCCGTCTCCATGACCATGTTCGTGCCCAGGATATCCGCGGGCATCAAGTCTGGTGTGAATTGAATTCGGCTGAATTGCAGATCCAGGGCCTGGGCCAGACTCCGCACCAGCAGGGTCTTGCCAAGTCCGGGTACACCCTCGAGTAGAACGTGTCCGCCTACAAACAGGCAGGTAAGTACGCCGTGCAAAATTTCATCATGTCCCACTATGACCTGCGAGATCTGGTCTTTTACCGCCTGGTAACGCGCGCGAAACTCATCGGCTTGCTGCTGCATTGTGTCAGCAACGCTCATCGTCTTACCTCGTTAAATGAAAAGGGCTTTGTTTCTGGGAGTGCAAAGGTTTCGCGACAACGAAAGTCTGAGTATAGCGTTTTTAGCGCGTAGGAATGAGCACGCCGAGCGGCCTGTTTATTCGGGTGGTTTGTTTTTCCAGGCGTGTTTCTTGGCTGCCAGCAACCGGGCGGTGTAGTCCATGTCATTCGTCTGGTCGGATGTCGTCACGCCTCCTGTTGACGATGGCGGCTGGTGTGCCTTGGGACGGCTCGTGGCAGCCGGATTGCGCAAAGAATCCAGATCCGAAGCGTCATCAGGGAGTTCTTGCTCGGTGTCAGACGCCGGTTCAAATCGGGTTGCCGCACGTCGCAGATCGATCTCGGACTGCAGCTTTTCCTTGCGGTTGCGCAAACGCTCGATGGTTGCATCGACGCTCGCTTCACGCACGTTACGCAGGAGTTTTTGCCGAATGAACAATAACGTTGGGGCAATCCAATCACGTCCGATCGCGACGCGGCGGACGAATACGTCAACGAGAAACACAGTTGCGCCGAGGAACACGAACAGGAACCAGGCGTCCTGGCTGCGGACAGCGGGCGCGAGGGTGGAACGGTAGGTGTCCGTGTTCAGCAGCTCGCGAATTCCTTTCTTATTGAAGCTGCCGTCGATTACTTTGCCAGCTTGTCCGCTATTGGGTTTCGTGCTTGCCAGTGCGCCGAGTAGCGCGCGATTGGTTTCACGCTCGCGATATTCGGATGAATAGGGTACGTCGATTCCTGATAATAGCACTCCATCTCCAGGGCGAGGTGTTACGGCCAGATGGTAACTTCCGGCCTGAGGTGCAGGGAATTCCGCGACGTAGCGTCCCGGGGCAATCTGACGCATCTTGATTTCACTTGACGCCAAGTCCGGAGACACTGTGCGGACAACCATATTTCTGCCGTTAATAAATTCGCCTGAGTCGTTGTCAAAGGCAGTAACTGCGACACGCACACGTCCATCTTTGATATCGGTTGCCACGCTGTAATGATGGTCTTCGTTTACAGGGCGCATTGACCAGCGGACCATTTGCGTAAACAGCTTGTCGTAGTTGTTCCAGTCGGTCCAGCTACTGGTCCACTTCTTTCCGGCATCCGATGTAAAAGCTACTGTGCGTCCTGCTTTGTAGGTCCAGGCTGCAAGAATAGTCCCGTTCTTTGGTTGCGGGCGTGGCGAAGTCAATGCGACTTCCACAAGTGGGTTCTCTTTGATCGTCGTTAACATAAACCCTTCGATTGGGGGAATCGCGTTCGTGTCGATACCCTGCAGGATCTCATGACGAGTGCCCGCAGCGGGTTGCGGTGTGACACCGCCAGGTGGCTCGAAAATCAAGGGACGCGCTATGCGTCGCACTTCGCGCTGGTAGATGCGCGGTAGTGCTTTCGGATTGGTGGCTTTGTAATATTTTCCACCGGTTTGCGCTGCAATTCTTCGTAGTGGGACACTGCCAGCGGGACCATGAGTTCCGACGGCAACGGTTGAGATCTTGATGCCAGCTTGCTTGAACTTGTTGATCGTACCGGGCCTGGGAGGTTGCGGGTCACCATCGCTAATGATGATCATTAATTTCATCGCGGCTTGTACTTTATTGAATCCGGTTAACGCCATTTGCATCGCGGGGTCGAATGCTGGCATGTCTCCGGGCGACATGCCATTGAGTTGGGACAACATCTTGCGTCGGCGTCGGTTCACTCGGAGAATTCCATTGCCACGTTCGTTCCAGAGCCATTCGTCTCCGCCAAAGTCCCAGTGAATCAGGCCGCAATAATCCATCGGTCCGAGGGCTTTAATGGCTTCGCGAGCAACTACTTTTTGCCAATGATTTCCTTGGGCCATTTCGGACGCATGCATCAGGCAAACCAGTGCGCCAACCGCTTGCACTTTTGCATTCTTGATCGTGAAATCGACAGGCATCGCTTTTTCGAGTTCGGTGTTGGCCCAGCCTCCCGCTCCAAAGCTGTTGGCCCCGCCGAGCATCACGAGGCCGCTGCCAAATTGTTCCGTGTTACGTACGAGCATACGTATCTGATCGTCACTGAAGGCGGCTACCTGGTTGGAGTCAATCTCGTCCCCGTCAACGGCACTAGCGCGGGGGACATTGGCCAGAATGACCGAATCGTATGCCTGCAATTCTGAAAGACTAGTGAATAGCTGATTGCTCGGCATAATATCCGTTTCGATTTTGTTTTCACGCAATCGCTGCACGAGAAAATCGAACTCTCCTGGATTTTCAAAATTCTCAATAAGCAAGATGCGGCCTTTGCCTTGCACGTGAGTAAACGCAGAAGCGGTGTTGTTTTGTGAGAGGTGATCATCTGCGGGATTGTCAGCAGTAAATGTGGCTCGGAAGCGGTAGGGTGCCGGTGCGTCGATAGCGTGGGGGAAACGTAGCACCGTTTTTCCTGGCGGTAGCGCGACCGCTGTTTCGGGGACGATAAGTGTTTCGTTGGGGCCCAAGTGTTGCGTAATACGCACCTTACCCGGGATGGTCAGTGTCTCGGAGTAATTTTGCAGAACGATATTGATATTAGATGGCTGGCCGATTCGGATGTCTGCCGGTATGGACACTTTTTCGACGACAATTTCAGCACGCGCATTGAGGGTTACTGGGACAACGTCGATTCCGATTCCGTTGCGCGCAAGTTGTGGGGCAACGGAGCGAGCATTGCCAATGTTCTCGTTGCCATCAGTAACAATCACAATGCGTTTTACTGAGCCCTCGGGAAAACTCGCCTGTGCGAGTTGCAGCGCGCTTTCAAGATTGGTGGCATCGGTATTGCCGAGCTGCGCTTCGATCCTGCCTACGTTCGGAATATCGTCGTCAAACGGAGGGACTTCGATCAAGGCGTCGCGGCCAAATACGATTACACCAGCGAGATCATTGCGGCCAGGCCGTCGGTGTTCCTTGACGTCCTGGACGACGTAATTCAGCATCCACTGTCGTTTTGCAGCGGGGATGCTCTCGGATTGGTCGAGCAGGTAGATTACCGCCATTCGGTCACTGGTGCGCAAGAATTGCACATTTGCCAAGGCAAGTACAAATACCGTAAACACGATCGATCGGAGCAGGATTGCCAGTATCCGGCGGGCGTTACCGAGAGCTGCCAAAGAACGGAAGCTGAAGTACCACATGACTGGCAAGAACAGCAGTAGCGACAGGTAGCCGGGATGGTCGAAAGAAAGTCCTAGACGATCCATAAGTCTGTTTCGTGGGGATCCGCAGCGCAAGGGGCGAGGCGACGCCGATTTGTGAGCCACAGTTCTGGTGTCGTATGCATTCTACCGATCTGTGCTCTGGATTCCCACGCCGCTAAAGGTTTCTGATGTCGCTGCGCTGGGCATTGCCCACACCACTAAGGTTACAAAGCAATACGCTGGATTCGGTGATTCATCGAATCCAGAACGTGCAGGCGACCGCTACTATCGCGTGCACAGCCCCACGGGTTGTGCAATTCTCCTTCTCTGCGGCCAGGCTGGCCCCAGGCCGCCAGCCATTTACCGTCCAGTGTGAATTTTTGTACGCGATGGTTGCCGAACTCGCATAAGTACACATGCCCTCTTCTGTCGAGGACGATGTCGTACGGGTATTTCAACTCACCGGGACCGGTTCCTGCCGTACCCCATGTGGTTACTAGTTCTGGTGTCGTGGCCCGTGTGTCGAAAACTTGTACGCGATGATTGCATGAGTCGGCGACCCACAGACGGTCGCTTTCGTCCATCACTAGATTCTGGGGACGATTAAATTCCGCTGGCCCTTCACCTAATTTGCCCCAACGCAACTGGAATTTACCGTCGGAAGAGAATTTTTGAATGCGATCGTGTTCGTGGTATTGCGCGACGTAATAATTCCCTTGAGAATCCTGAGCCGCATCAGTGACGAAACTGAATTCACCAATTGCATCTCCGTGCTTTCCTCCGATAGTTCTGTTACGCAACAACATTCCTGTGCGGTTGTAGAAAAGGATCTGGTAATAGTGTGTGTCAGCAACCATCAAGTTGCCCTCTCGGTCAAACGACAGGCCACATGGTTTGCCGAATTTAATCGAGGGTGTTCGCCATGTCCGTTGATGGACGCCCTCGACGTCGAAGACCTGGATGCGTCCTGTCATATCCACGATGTAGAGCAGGTCGTCCTGGTCGATGGCAATCGCGCGTGGTTTCTGGAATTCTCCGTCGACAATCTCACGTTGCCCCCATACTTTTTCGAGCGTGCCAGTCGAGGCAGATGGACGCTGGCAACTGCTGGCAACTGCGATCCCGCCGACGGCGGCGAGTCGCAGTACACGCCGGCGGCTTTGAGTGTTTTTTCGTAATTGGGGGTCTAATTGCATGGAGGACAGAGCCCGATTGTTGGGACACCGGTGTGGTCCGGCGGGCCAGTTCTTGAAAGGACACGTCGATTTACGGGGTATTTCACTGGTGCCCTGGCTTCAGCCGCTACTTGACCCTTCAGCATTCGCACCAGTACAAACAGTGTTTGACTATTCAAACATGCCAGTCCACGGGACGTCTAGTTGCGCAGAGCTCAGATGTGGCCGTTTTTTCGCTTTCACCAGGTAACGCCGAATGTCTGTGATCCATGTTGATCTTACACGTTCGGACGATCGTCGCGACGTTGTTCATCGAGCTGTCCAGATGCTTGCCGAAGGCAAGCTTGTCGTGTTGCCAACAGAGACAGTTTACGGTGTGGCGGCCAGTTCGTTGTGTCCACAGGCGGTAGAACGCCTTCTGGAGGTCAAAGGCCGCGCGAGCAGCGATCCGCTCACCTTGGCCATCGGGAATGCTGATGCCGCACTGGACTATGTGCCCCATATGTCGCAGCTGGGCCGGCGGTTGGCCCGTCGATGTTGGCCTGGTCCGCTCACGCTCGTCTTTGACGATCTCGGCTCGGATAGCCTGGCGACCCAGCTTTCAAGTGGCGTTCAGCAGGCCTTGATGCCTACGGGATCTATCGGCTTGCGAGTGCCAGATCACGAAATTGTGGGGGAGATTCTCAGGTTGTCGGCTGCGCCGTTGGTGCTTTCCAGTGCCAATCGCAGCGGTGAGCCAGCTCCGCTGGGAGCGACCGCTGTGCTCGAGGGCCTTGGAGCTGAAGTAGATATGGTTCTGGACGATGGCGATTGCCATTATGGACAGGCGTCGACTGTCGTGCATCTGGGAGCGGAGGGCGTCCGTATTGTGCGGGAAGGCGTGATTGGTGCGCAGGCTTTTCAGAAGTACTGCAGTTTTATGGTGCTCATGGTTTGTACCGGCAACACTTGTCGCAGTCCGATGGCGGAGTGTCTGATGCGTCAGCGGTTGGCTG
>CAZITS010000144.1:0-10066 GCA_964542185.1 uncultured Pirellulaceae bacterium | reverse complement strand
GGATGCACAGTGCGGGCACCGGCCGCCAAGGCGGAGATAATCGTCGTCGAAGCTCGGAGAATATCGATCACGACCACGGTACTGCCATCCAGGTTCTTGGGTTCCAACAATCGCGGAAGAAAGTGGGTGTTGACGCGATTCACCATGCTCACTCCCTGCCAAGAAACAACAAACCCCAGTCGCAGACGCCAAACAGCGGCTTACCGACCAGTGAGTGTATGCAACAGCGCAATTTCCCGAGTTTTCTGGACCTCTTCATCAACTTAAAGTACGTTGCGGAAACCGCAACCGGCCATCTGCTGAACGCTGTTCTATTCGCTCGCCCGCGAATTGGACGTGCCGTGTTAGCTCCGCTAGAATCGCGGCTCAGCAACGTACCTACCCCGGTCCACACCATACCTGAGGTTTCGTCATGCGGCCCTTCCACTGCTGGTGTACAGCGATGATTCTCTTCTGCGGGACCACCGATTCGATCGCCGACGACGCCCAATCCTATTTTCGTAGTACAGGCGGTGTTTATTCAACCGGAACCACATTACCAATCGATCTGAAAAAATCCGAGAACCTGGTCTGGCGACAACCGCTGGAGAGTGGCCACTCAACACCTTGCGTTATCGGCCAGCACATTTTCTTGACCACGTTCTCTGCTGAGAGCAAAGAACTTGCCACCGTCGCGATGGATCGCAAGACAGGAAAATTGCTCTGGCGCCAAGTCGCACCAATACAAAAACTGGAATCCGTACATCCCGTGGGAAACCCGGCAACTGCCTCTGCCGCGAGTGACGGAGAACGCGTCTTTGTGTTTTTCGGCAGCTACGGAGTTCTGTGCTATGACTTCGCCGGTCACCTGCTGTGGAAAAAACCCATGGGCCCATTCCAGGACGAGTTCGGCGCTGGCAGTTCCCCAATCCTGTTCGAAAACCGGTTGATCCTGAACCAGGATCATGACACCAACAATTATCTTGTCGCGCTCGATGCACATACCGGCAAGGAACTGTGGAAAGTCACGAGAAACAATTTTACCCGCAGTTATGCCACACCGATCATCTGGAAAACACGAGGTCAGTCGCAAATCCTGGTCCCCGGATCAACCAGATTGACAGCGTACGCAGTGGAAACCGGCAAACGTATCTGGTGGGTCGATGGGCTGGCACGAATCGTGAACACGATCCCCGCCGTCAGTGGAGACATGCTCTACATAGCCAGCTGGTCCCCCGGTGGCGAAATTGAGGGAGACCGGATTGCAATGGAACCCTGGAAGGAAGCCCTCGCCACATTAGACAAGAACGAGGATGGCCGACTGCGTCGAGACGAATTGCCCAATGGAAGTCCAGTCAATTCACGATTCTTTCGTATCGACCTTGACCAGAACGGCGCCCTGGATCAGCAAGAATGGGAAAAGCACGCCGAAGTATTCGCCCGCTCGCGGAACCAGGTCCTGGCAATTCGCCCCAGTGGTGAGGGCAACTTGACCGAGACACATGTACTCTGGAAGTACGCCCGCGGCATCCCTTACGTCGCCAGCCCCTTGGTACACAACAACGTGCTGTACATGGTGAAAGATGGTGGAATTCTGTCCTCTCTGGACGCAGGCACGGGCGACGTTCTCCGGCAAGCCCGTTTGCGTGGCCGTGGCAACTACTACGCGTCACCTGTAGCCGCTGATGGGAAACTTTATGTGGCGAGCGAACGTGGCGTTATCACAATCGCTACTGCCACGGGAAAATGGCAGACCCTCGCTTCCCACGACTTTGGGGAAGGCATTTATGCGACTCCTGTCGTCGACCAGGGGCGGTTACTGGTACGGACCGAAAAAGCACTCTACTGCTACGCAAAGCCGACACCGGAAACACCCGACAATCAGCTTAGTGATGCTGAACGCAAAGCAGGTTGGCTCCTGCTATTCGACGGTAAATCCTTGAACAATTGGCAAACCAGTGATCTGAAACCAGGCCAGACACCCGTTCAAGAAGGCGCCATCAACCCACACCAATGTGGTGCCTACATGATGATCCACAAACAAGTCTGGCGTGATTTCCAACTACAGCTGGACTACAAAGTCAGCGGCAAATGCAACAGCGGAATCTTCTTCCGCACCTTTCCTCTGACCCCCAAACCAGGTCGTGATGTCGGTTACAACGGCTTGGAAGTCGCCATCGACGATGCTCAACAAACAGGCTACCACGCCACCGGCGCAATCTACGACCTGGTGCCCGTCAAGCACGATCTCACGCGCCCTACCGGCCAATGGAATCACATATTGCTCACCTGTGACAAAAGTCGTGTATCCGTTGAACTCAACGGTCGATTGGTCAGCAAGCTTGACCTCAACGAATGGACCCAAGCGGGAACCAGACCCGACGGATCGGATCACAAGTTTCGCGACATCGTCTTCAAAGATCATCCGCGAGAAGGCTATATCGGATTACAAGACCACGGAGCGCCAGTCTGGTTCAAGAACATCAAGCTCCGACCATTGAACAAACCGTCCAAGTAAACTCCTGCCTCAAGTGACCGGAGACCATCACGTGGCAAAATGGCTGGCAATCGTACCAACACTGCTGCTCGCTAACGCACCAGTCCTGCATGCAGATGACATTGACCAATGGCTAAACGCGATCTCTCAAACCGGAGCGGGCGCCGCTGGCTCACGCGCAGCACGAGTTGCTGCGGATCAACTGAGAGACCAGGGGATCGTCATTCTGCCGCGACTATTAGACGCAATGGACACTCCAAATGTCGTAGCCGCCAACTGGTATCGCACGGTCTTCGACGACATTGTGCAAGGTGAGTTGAAGAGCAAGTCGCCTCAACTTCCACTGCCACTTTTTCAAGACGTGGTACGGGATGCGCGTCGCCAGGGCCGGTTACGTCGCTATCTGCTAGCCTTCCTCGATCGCTTCGAACCGGACTTTCGGCAGACCTGGATACCTGATCAACTCGATGACGTTGAATTTCGCGAGGAGGCAGTTGCTATCGCGTTAGAGGCGGCACAAAAAGCAAAACAAAAGCAACAACCCGATGAAGCGCGCAGCGCCTTCAAGAAGGCCTTTCAGCACGCGCGCCGGGAAGATCAGGTGCGGGCAGCAGCCGATGGACTGAAATCGCTAGGCCTCGATGTAAGCATCGTCAAACATATGGGATTCGTGACCCAGTGGTATCTACTGGGTCCGTTTGACGCGCCCGGGAAAACTGGCTTCAAGCTCCGCTTGCCACCTGAAACGAAAGTAGACCTCCAGGCCACTTACACCGGGCAAGACGGAAATCCAATCCATTGGAAACCCCATCAAACTTCGGATCGCATGGGACAGGTTAATCTGGTGCAAGCAATCGCTCCCGTCAAAGAGGCCGTGGGCTATGCGTACGCAGAGCTCGAGTCGCCAAGAGCCCAGGAAGTCCAACTGCGGTGTGGCGCCGATGACAATCTCAGCGTATGGATCAATGAAAAAATCGCCCTGGCACGACTACAGTGGCTCAACGGAACCCGTCTTGATCGCTTTACCGCGACCGTGTCCCTGCGCCAAGGTGTCAATCGAATCCTGGTCAAGATCTGCCAAGGCCCACAACACAAGAATCCCGCCGTGTCAAATAACTGGTCGCTACAATTGCGATTCTGTGACAAAACCGGTGCTGCCGTGGGCCTGAAACCAATCCTACCCGCAAACACCACCCCTTAGCGTACAGTCATAAAATCAGCGTCAGGAGTTTATTTCGCGCGCTGGAAAGCCATCCCGACTGAATTGCCAATTCAACGTCCCCTGGAATACCTCCTCCCACGAACCGCATTCGCAAACGACTCCGGAACACAGCACGTCATGAATACACGCTCTCAAGTTGATTTGTGGATTAAGAAAGTTTCTTTTCGCTACACGATGATACGATTCTTATTCCTGGTAATTGTCTGCGGCTGGTCGATTCCGGAACTCTGCCCAGTTGCCCAGGCTGAGCAATGGGCCCAATGGCGAGGCCCCGACTCAAATGGGGTTGCGTTGGAGCAGAACGCGTCAACGCAGTGGTCAGCAACTGATGGAATCCGGTGGAAAACGCCGTTACCCGGTTCTGGAATCTCCAGCCCGATCATCTGGAACAACCGCGTGTTCGTGACCGCCTCAGATGGCGTCGCCTTGAACGAGCTACATATCATCTGCCTCTCACGACAAGACGGCAAACTCCTCTGGCACCGACGCCTCTGGGGCACGGCACCAACACGCTACCATGGCACCAAGAGCAGCATGGCAAGTCCCACACCCATTACAGACGGCCAACATTTGTACACCTTCTTCGGAACCGGAGATGTGTTCTGCGTTGATCTGAACGGGAACCTGGTCTGGCAGCGTTCGCTGGCCAGTGAATACGGCAAGTTTGAAAACCGTTTTTCTGCAACCAGTTCACCGATCTTGTTTAAAGACCTGCTTGTGGTGCAATGCGACCATTATGGAAACTCGTACCTTGTCGCGTTAAACAAGAAGACCGGAGTCAACGTCTGGAGAAATGAACGCCCCGACTCATGGCTTTCCTGGTCGTCACCGCGACTGGCTCCTGTCAGTGGGAGCCCCGCGGTGGAACTCATACTCTGCGGATCGCTTCGAGTAGAAGGCCTTGATCCTGCCACTGGAAAGCCCCTCTGGACGGTGTCGGGCATGCGTCACGAGTGCATTCCCACACCTGTTTTCGGACACGGCCTGATTTACGCCGTAAGTGGACCGAAAGGCCCTACACTGGCAATTCGGCCAGGGGGACGTGGTGATGTGACTCAAAGCCATGTGAAATGGGAGAATCGACGCGGGGCGCCGTTTGTTCCTTCCGCAATTCTTGTGGGGGACTACTATTACTTGATTGACGACCAGGGAATCACATCGTGTCTGCATGCGGCGACTGGCAAACGGGCTTGGCAAAAACGCCTCCCTGGCGGCTATACTGCCTCCCCTGTTGCGACACGTGACCACATCTACTTTGCCAATGAGGGTGGAAAGGTGACCGTAATCCGGGCACACACCCCGCGCTACCAGCAAGTCGCAAGAAACGACATTGGCGAACCAATCTTCGCCTCGCCCTCACTCGCATCCGGAGACCTGTTTGTACGAACGCCACGACATCTTTGGTGCATTGGCGGCCAAACCAACTAAAACCAGAAGGACGTAAGGCTAGTGGCACCCTTTTAACCCACAAGATCGATCGGTTAGAATGCCGGCGTTGGAATTCTCGGCGTGTGAATTCCGCCAAACAACAGGACACGGCAACGTACGCATATCGATCAGGAAAGCGAGCGTCAGGCCGGATTCGCTAATCAACCTGGCTCACTTCGCCCCTTCAGTGTGTCCTGTCATCCCTATTCGCTTCTGGTGTGAAGCCACTAACTTGTCATGACGACAGCGCTTGCCCACACCCCACTTCACGCGTGGCACAAGGATCAAGGAGCTCGGCTAGTCGATTTTGCCGGCTGGTCGATGCCAGTCCAATACACCTCAATCGTCGCCGAACATGTGGCAACCAGGACAGCCGCCTCTGTTTTCGACATCTCTCACATGGGACGGTTGCGATTCGACGGTGACAATGCTGCCGCATTTCTTGACCACTTGTTAACACGCCGCGTTACCGACATGGAACTCGGACAAATCCGGTATGCGTTGTTAACGAATGATCAGGGCGGGATACTCGACGACGTGCTGGTCTACCATCTCGAATCACCACACGGCGCCCGCTACTTCTTGCTAGTGGTCAACGCATCCAACCGCGGTAAAGTTATTACATGGACGCAATCCCAGCTCGCTGCATTTCCTGGTGTCACGATGCAAGACCGCACTACTGATACCGCGATGATCGCCTTACAAGGGCCTGCGGCGCTCGAAATTATTGACCCACTCCTGGATAGTTCGCCTGCCAACCTCAAGTACTACACCGGCGTCGTAACCCGCCAGATGAAAAAAGTCTGTATCGTCAGCCGAACCGGGTACACCGGAGAAGATGGGTGCGAACTGATCATCAAAGCCTCAGAGGCCGTACAAGTCTGGAACAACCTGTTAATGGCCGGCCGTGACCGAGGTTGCATTGCTGCTGGACTCGGAGCCCGCGACACGCTTCGGCTGGAAGCTGGGATGCCACTCTACGGACATGAACTAAATGAAGAGATTAACCCCTTTCAAGCTGGCCTCGGCTTTGCCGTAAATCTTGCTGAGAGAGAATTTGTCGGGCACGAGAAGCTCCGTACGATTCGTGAGACTGCAGAAAACCAGCGTCGAGTGGGGCTGAGTTTGAGTGGGCGCCGCGTTCCGCGCGAAAATTACCCCGTCCTGAACTCGGGACAACAAGTCGGTCATGTCACCAGTGGCACTTTCTCGCCAACGTTGAACAAACCGATTGCAATGGCGTACATCAACGCCGCCAATGCTGAGTCTGATCACGGGTTAGAAATTGATATCCGGGGTAAACCGACGCCGGCAACGCTGGTCCCCCTTCCCTTTTATTCCCGAAACCGCAAGTGAGGATGGGCACGTGAATCCGGAGGAATTACTTTATTGTGAAACCCACGAGTGGGTTTCGATCACAGATGAGGGCGGCAGCAAAACCGCGACTGTGGGCATCTCCAAATTTGCCGTCGAGCAGCTGACGGACCTGGTGTTTATGGAATTGCCCGAACCTGGCACGGAAGTGGCCGCTGGAGATGAATTCGGCGAAGTCGAGTCCGTCAAGGCCGTAAGTTCGCTGTACGCTCCTGTAGCTGGGAAGATTCTCGAAGTCAATCAAGACTTGCCCAACAACCTGGAAACGCTGAGCGAAGATCCTTACGACAAGGGTTGGATCATACGACTGGCGGTCAGCGACGACAGCGCCCTGAGCAACTTACTAGACTACCAGGCGTATCAGAAACAATGTGCCGCGGAAGAATAAACGCAACACTAGCGAACATCTGCCTGCACCTCATCTTTCAAAGCAGTCCCGAAAAGCCCAGAGAACAAGTATCCTTGTGCAAAACGAAACACGCCGTTTCGGGTAAGATCTGGCTATGTTCGCCAGCAGCGACAAAATGGTCTTACGGCGATAGAGTAGCGCATCGGGTCAAATCGCAACGAACCAATGTGGCCGCTGTCTAAACCACGGACCGGACAACAACTAAAAAGAGCAGCGACCACAGGGAGGAACTGGTCTCAATGCCCTATATCTACAACACGCCACAAGACCAACAGGACATGCTCGAAGCGATCGGTGTTTCGTCGATCGAAGAACTCTTCGACCAAATACCTCCGGAAGTGCGGCTTGAGCGTCCCCTCGACCTGGCTCCTGCTCATTGCGAAATGGAGTTGAGCCAGCATCTGTCGAATCTTGCGTCGCACAATCTGCACGCCGCCAACAGCGTCTGCTTCCTTGGTGGCGGCAGCTACGATCATTTCGTACCGGCGGTAGTCGACGCGATCGCGTCCCGAGGAGAATTCTACACGTCCTACACTCCCTACCAACCGGAGGTCTCGCAGGGCAATCTGCAAGTGATGTTTGAATATCAAACACTCATTTGCCAACTCACAGGAATGGACGTCTCCAACGCGAGTCTCTATGACGGTGGAAACGCCGCGGCAGAGGCAGTCTTGATGGCCATGAGCGCCACCAAGCGGAACAGGAAAGTCGTTGTACCTGCCAGCGTACATCCCGAGTACCGCCAGATTCTCGAGACCTATCTGGCCAGCCTGGATACCGAACTTGTCACGGTACCTGCTGACGACGGCGCCACAGCGCTCGCTGCGTTAGAGGCAGCGGTTGATGAAGACACAGCCTGTGTGCTCGTGCAACACCCTAATTTTTTTGGATCCGTAGAACAAACCGAAGACATCGCGCACATCGCTCATCAAAAAGGCGCATTGTTAATTGTCGCCTTTGACCCAATCAGCCTGGGGCTGTTAAAACGCCCGGGTGACTGTGGTGCGGACATTGCAGTTGCCGAAGGACAATCCTTGGGAACTCCGATGCAGTACGGCGGTCCCTATCTGGGAATTATGGCTTGTCGAGAAAAGTTTGTCAGACGGCTGCCCGGTCGAATCGGCGGCGAAACTGTCGACCGTCGCGGTCGTCGCTGCTGGGTCCTTACACTTCAAACACGTGAACAACACATCCGCCGTGAAAAGGCGACGAGTAACATCTGCACGAACCAGGGGCTATTCGCACTACGCGCAGCGATCTATCTGGCAACACTCGGTCCACAAGGACTACGTGAAACCGCCGAGCTGTGTGTACAGAAAGCCAACTATGCGCGGCAGCAAATCATGCAAAGCGATCGTTTTGCAGACGCGTTTAGCCTGCCAACCTTCAAGGAGTTCGTAGTTCGAGATCAAAACAACCAGGTCGCCTCGATGCTTCAAGATGCTGCCAACCAGGGAATCCTGGCTGGAATCCCCTTGCAGAAGTGGTATCCAGATCTGAGCGACTGCTTCCTGGTAACGGTCACCGAACAACGGACAAAGCAGCAAATCGATGCGTTGGCAAACTGTCTTGCCAACGCGCAACAACCAACGGCAATTCATGCGTAATCGACTCGCGACACAACCATTATTTGACCTGTCCAAGCCCGGTCGGCGCGGAACACGCTTGCCGAAGTGCGATGTTCCTGTACAGGACCTCGAACAACTATTACCTGCCTGGGCGCAAGCTACCGAGCCACCTGGCTTGCCGGAAGTCACCGAACCAGAAGTGGTTCGTCACTTTACCAATCTGTCCACGCTGAATATGTCAGTCGACACGCATTTTTATCCATTGGGCTCGTGTACCATGAAGTACAATCCCAAGCGGAATGAGCGGCTGGCGGGTACTCCGGGGATTGTAAACCTGCATCCCTACCAACCCGAAGATACGATCCAAGGGATGCTGCAACTGCTGTACGAACTGCAGGAAATGCTGGCGGAGATTTCCGGCCTGCCCGCTGTGTCGCTACAACCAGCAGCTGGCGCGCACGGAGAACTAACCGCGTTAATGGTGGCAGGGGCACATTTCCGGGAATCTGGTGAACTACGAACAAAAGTTCTTACACCGGATTCCTCGCACGGCACAAATCCGGCCAGCGCACGGATGGCTGGATTCGAATCAGTCATGATCAAGAGCTCTGATAGCGGCTTTGTCGACATGGACGACTTACGTTCCAAACTCGACGAACAGGTCGCCGTCTTTATGATCACGAACCCCAATACATTGGGCATCTTCGACCACCAGGTTAGTGAAATTTCGGACCTGGTACACAAGTCCGGCGGACTGATCTACCTCGACGGCGCCAACATGAACGCCATTCTAGGTGTCACCAGACCTGGAGACTTTGGTGCAGACATGATGCACTTTAATCCACACAAGACATTCAGTGGCCCACACGGTGGAGGCGGCCCTGGCGCCGGGCCGATCTGTGTCAACGAAGCACTCGGGGCTTATCTTCCCGTTCCTATTGTTGCAGGTGACGGAGATCGCTATCGACTCGAGTACGACCGGCCGCGGTCGATCGGTCGAGTACGTAGTTTTTTCGGCAATGTCGGTGTCTTGGTACGTGCCTATTGTTACATCCTGTCACACGGTCCCGATGGGCTACGGCGGGTTTCCGAAAATGCGGTGCTGAATGCCAATTACCTCCTCAGCCGAGTCCGGCACATTTTACCAGTACCGCACGGGCCACGTTGCATGCATGAATTTGTCGCTACCGCCAGTGACCTGAAGAAAAAGGCAGGCGTTACCGCAATGGACCTGGGGAAACGCCTGCTCGACTATGGCTTTCATGCACCAACTGTCTACTTTCCACTCACGGTACCCGAGTGCTTGATGATTGAACCTACAGAAACAGAAAGTAAGGAAACGCTTGACGCGTTTGCCGAAGCGTTATTTCGCATCACTGAAGAACCGGCGGAACTGCTGCATGAAACACCCCACTCCACATACACCAGTCGCCCCGACGAAGTAACCGCAGCTCGCAAGCCACAATTGAAGTGGTCCGAACCTTCCGGTACTGACACAACAGACCACTGACCCACATCTGCCAGGCACCTGCACTGTAGCAGCGTCTACGAAGGTGTGAGGGCGGCGAGTCAGTTCTGAGGTGCCACGA
>CAZITS010000143.1:2063-10091 GCA_964542185.1 uncultured Pirellulaceae bacterium | reverse complement strand
CTGCCCATCGCCGAGGCGAAGACGCCAACCGCACTACGGAATCGGTTTCTTAGTAACCCACGCAGTGCCATCCTCCAGGCCGTACTCAACCGGGTCCAGATCCAACTGACGCGTTCCAGCAGGATGTGACTTCCTTGGGGAGGCGGTTCGGGACGCATGGCCGTAGCCGGTTGTAGCAGCAGCATACTGCGCGCACCTTGCAGACAGCCGGCCGCGGAACAACTCAAGCTGACCAGCAGTCCCCCTCCGTACAGGTACCAGTAGAATTGACTGCGCAGATCGGGCAACTCGAAAAACTCGCCGTAGACCAGGGTCATCCCGGTGGAGGCCAGGTAGCCCAGCAGGCTTCCCAGTAAACTGCCGAGTGCGCCTACACAAAGTCCGAATTTCAAGAAATGGAAAAAGATGGTCCGGTCGGCATAACCCAGGGCTTTCAAGGTACCGACGACCGTGCGTTGTTGGCGGGCCAAACGGCACAGCAGGATATTCAAAACAAGCGCGGCAACCACCAGAAATACCAAGGGCAGCACGGCTGACACGGCACCCAGCCCGGCAATTTCTCCGGACAGGAAATTGTGGGAGGGCTGCTCTTTCAGGGGTGTAATATTCAATACACCATAAGGCTCCAGAACCCGTTCGATCCGCGCCAGGGTTGCCGCCCGCCGCGACGGATCGCGCGCTGCCAGCCGACCAATCACCTGATTTGCGGCGCCAGTAAAGTCAAAAGCGTCTTGCGCGAACGACTGACTGACGTAGACCACGCCGAAATTGTCAGGGTCGGGAAGAATAGATCCGGGAGGCAACAGATAGGCGAATTCACTACTGGTGGCAGTGCCCACCATCACGACCGTTTGCAGACGCTGGTTGAGCACCAATTGAAAGGCATCGCCTGGATGTAGTTGGCGCGCCTGTGCAAACGCGTGATTGACCACGACTTCATTTGAACGTTGTCCACTAAAAAACTGGCCCCGCTTGAGCACGGCGCCGTTAAGCACACCCGCCGGTTTGGTCGGTAGCGAGACAACAAGCACATTGAGAGGTTTTTCGACGCCCGGAAGTTGGACGTTGGCCAGCGAGCGAATACGGCCAGCTACTTCGGTGATTCCGGGGAGACTTGCCAGTTGGGGCAACTCGGCCAGTGGCATCTTGGTGACATCGATCCAGAAGTCAGCCATACGGCACTGTCTGTAGTAGCGCCGCTGCGCCTCGTCGAGATTGTGGTAAGACGACCGCAGTGACACAAACGTCGTGATGCCTACAGCGATCATTGAAGTAATCGCCAGTAACAAGAATCGAGCCTGCAACAGGTCCCGCAGCAATTTTCGATGGAGCGCATTCATGAGGCTGTGGCGTTGGGCGTTGCCGTACCGAAATCGGCACAGGATCTCTTCAACGAGAATTCACAAGAGGTCGCCAGACGTCGAAACGGTGATCACCAGCTGATCTCAGCGGGGGCTGCCGGGTGTTGGTTTACATCGACAGAGAATACTTGTCCCGACCGCAAATAGACGACGCGATCGGCAACTTGTGCGAGCGCACTATTGTGTGTAATGACCACAATGGTTTTGTTGAGTGTTTGTTTCAGCTCGATCAACAGCTGTAAGACACGTTGTCCGGTACGCGAGTCGAGCGCGCCGGTTGGTTCATCACACAGCAACAGCTGTGGATTCTTGGCAATCGCCCGGGCAATCGCCACGCGCTGTTGTTCACCTCCGGACAGTTGCGCAGGAAAGTGATCCACGCGGTCAGCCAGTCCCACCAGTTCCAGTACTTCGTCGACATCCAGAGGTTGGCTGCTGATTTCGGTCGAGATGAGGATATTTTCGCGCGCGGTAAGGTTGGGGACGAGGTTGTAGAACTGAAAAATGAAACCCACTTCTTCGCGGCGATAGGCGGTCAATTCGGCTGCAGTTGATTCACTCAGGTCGCGACCATCATACCAGATGGTACCAGCCGTTGGCTGATCAAGACCGCCGATCAGATTCAGAATCGTTGATTTTCCTGAACCGCTGGGACCGACAACAGCCAGTAGTTCACCCCGTTGGATTTCCAACGAAACATCCCGCAGCGCCTCGACCGGGACATCACCCATCGGAAAAGTGCGGCAGATGTTTTTTAGCGCCAGCAGAATCGGCGTCGTGTTGTCAGCGCCGGCGGAGTTCACATCGTTGCTCGTGTGCAGAGTTACGGATGAGGTTGCCGACCAACTGACGCGGGTTCTACTTCAAGACCGGGTCGCGGCGCAGGGGTAAATCGACAGGGCGCCCACGCTGGGCGGAGGCATAAATCGCCAGGATGATCTCCACCGATCGTCGGCCCTCGTAACCATCGATCAGCGGCGCTCTTCCTTTCTTGATCGCCTGCAACACATCCTTGAATTGTTTCGTATGCCCGTGGTGCCCGATCGCGGCTGGATCGGTGGCGCCACCACCACTGGCCGTTTGACCCGTCATCCGCTTGCGCAGCGCCTCATCACCACGTGTGGCGCGGGCAAACTCCCACGTCTTGATATCCTCTTCCTCGAGCGCCGCGGATCCTTCGGACCCGTGGATTTCAATCTTCTTGAGTGCACCTGGATAGGCGGCAGTGGTGGCTTCGATTACACCCAGCGCCCCGTTGGCAAATCGGAGTGTGGCGGTGGCCACATCTTCCACTTCGATGCGCTGGTGTGTCAGCGTCGCTGCGTAGGCTGATACCTGTTCGACCGGTCCCATCAGCCAGGTCAGCAAGTCAACGCTGTGGATCGCCTGGTTCATCAGCGCGCCACCCCCATCGAGTTTCCACGTACCACGCCAGGCGCCGCTGTCATAGTACTCCTGCGTGCGGAACCACTTGACGTAAGCGTCGCCCATGGTCAGACGCCCAAAACGTCCCTTGTCGATGGCCTTTTTGATTAGCTGTGACGATTCATGAAAACGTGATGGAAAAATGGTCGAAAGGGTGACCCCGGCAGCTTCACAAGCCTGGATGATGCGATCGCACCGTTTGAGTGTCACTTCCAGCGGCTTTTCGACGATCACGTGTTTGCCCGCTTTGGCCGCGGCCACGGCGGGGTCGGCGTGCGCGCCGCTGGGAGTGCAAATCGTGACTACGTCGACGGCCGGATCGGCCAGCAGGTCATTCAGTTTGTGATACGCGGTGCAACCAGCTCGTTCGGCAAACGCATCGGCTGCGGGCGCCACCATGTCAAAACATGCCACCACATGCGCGCCGCGAATTTCTTCAAATGCCCGGGCGTGAAAATTAGAGATCATCCCGCACCCGACGATTCCGACTCCGATGGCCATACCTTTTCTCCAATCCAGGCGACAGCAGGATTGCTCACGCGCAATCCCTGCAGGGTGCATTATAGAAGGGCCTGTGGGCAACGACAGTGGCGTGATCGTGGCCTGTCGGGAATTCGATCAGAGATTGTGATCGAAGCGGATTTCCAGAAACAACAGGGCCAGGGAACAGCCGTTCAAGAGCAGATGGGCTGTAATGCAGGGCACAATCCGATGGGTGCGCTGGTAGAGCCAGCCCAGTCCAACGGCGAAAAAAAACAGGGCCACGGCGGCTGGTCCATGGTTGAGGTGCAGCAGTGCAAACAGGAAACTGCTGACCAGGATTGGCCAGGTGATAACCGCTTGATCTACCGAGCCTGCGCTTGCTGCCCTGCTGCGACCGAACATCAACTCCATGGGTTCTGAGGGGGCGCGAGCAAGTTTTTCCAGCCATCCTTGAAACAGTAAACGCCAGAGGAATTCTTCCTGCAGGGGTGCCGCCACCACAGCGCTGGCCACACTGGCAATCATCAGCCGCGTGTCTGGCGCCGCGCGTAGTGACTCGATGATGGGATGTGATTCAGGACTCCAGACGGTCAAGAGCATCTGAATCGCGTACGCCGGTGGGCCAAACATCAGGAAGCCGTGGCATCCCAGGCGCAGATCGGCCAGTAGCTGGGAACCGCGTATACCCAAATCGGCGAGCGTGGGGCGAACCGTGACGACGATCAACAGGATCGAAGCTGCCAGCATCGCCAGCCGTGCACCTGCCGTGCTCCATAAATCGGCGGGCGCCAGTGTGGCCGATACTGCCTGCGGTGGCGTTTGTAGCGCGTTGGCCGCCGGTGGTTCGGTTTCCGACAGGCGGTCTGGATTGACAAGAAACACGGCGACCGTCTCAAACAGCGTCAGCAAGACCAGGGCAGCCAGCAAGTGGCAAAGCCCCCAGGGCACCGCCGGCCGCGGAGCCATCGCCAATAAGGGCTGGTTCGACTTGCGCCGCCGCAATCGTTGGAGCCAGGTGGCCAGACAAGCGAGCAACAGGACGCCGAGAACTACCTGTGCGATGGTTGCAAACTGCAACATACGTTCAGTTCCGCACCATCTTGACGGCGGTAAAGATATAACCCACGCCTGAATAGACGGTGGACAAGACGCTCAACCAGATGGTGACGACCAGGGACCAGAGTAACCAGGCTGGCGCCACATCTGGTTCCTGTCGCAGCGCCAACAGGCTGGCGATCACAGCCGCACACTGAAATACCATTTTCAATTTGCCTGCCATCATGGCCGAGAAGTCGCCACCCTGCTGTTCGATGAAGCCGCGCAGCGCAGTCACCAGCATTTCACGTCCCACAACCAGCACGGCCAGGCCCCCGGAAACCCGTGCATACCAGGGCCAGCTGGCTGCGGAAAGCTCACGCATTTCTACTGCCAGCATGATAAAGCTGCCACAGATGATGATCTTATCGACAAACGGGTCGAGGATCCGCCCCAGCTTGGTGACTTGCTGGTAGCGCCGCGCATACCAGCCGTCGATCCAGTCGGTGCTGGCGGCAATCAAAAACAACACCATTGCCGCGTCGTACGCCTTCAGTGGAATCAGTACGAACACGACGACGGCCAGCAACAAGCGGACTGAAGTCAAGATGTTGGGAACGTTAAAAACCGTTTGCTTGGTTGTGCTTGTAGCATTCTCAGACATGTTGATTGCGTCGACCAGAATCTCGAAACCAGGGGGGCAAGGCTGCGCCAAAATTCCGTCTGAACAGACCCGTTTAACAGACTCGTTTATCTAGGCGGTCCTGTCGCAATGGCCACCAGATCGTAGTCATGGTGGGTGACGACTTCACACTCGACCAGAGCGCCCGCATGCAGTGTTTGCTGATCTTCACTGACCAGGGCTACCGCGTCCACATCCGGTGCGTCAGCCACCGTGCGGCCGATCCACACATTCTCTTCATCTTCCAGAGGGCGGTCCAGTATCATCTCTTGTCGACCGCCAATTTGAGCTGCAGCCCAGTCGTAGGCGACCTGTTGTTGAATCTGCATCAATGCATCTCGGCGCTGTTGTTTGACGTGCTCGGGAAGGTGATCCTTGAGTTGTGCCGACGGGGTACTCTCTTCATGTGAATAGGTGAAAACGCCCAGGCGTTGAAACCGTTGTTGACGGACAAAATCGGCCAATTCTTCAAAGGCACTGTCCGTTTCTCCCGGAAAGCCCGTGATAAATGTTGTTCGGAGCGTCAAGTTGGGGATGCCGCTGCGCAATTCTTCAATCAGCGCCTCCGTCTCGTCTCGTGTCACGCGCCTCGACATGCGGCGCAACATCGTGTCATTAATATGCTGCAATGGCATATCAATATAGGGCAGGATTTTGTCTGCGGCCGCGATCGTTTCGATCAGACGGTTGTCGATGTACATGGGGTAAAAGTACATCAACCGAATCCAGTCCAGGCCGTCAATCTGGTTCAGCTGTTCCAGCAGCTCCGCCAGGCGCGTTCGTCCGTACAGATCGATCCCGTAATACGTGGTGTCCTGGGCCACCAGTATGAGCTCGCGTGTGCCGCTAGAGACCAGGTCGCGCGCTTCAGATACGATCGTTTCGATCGGTTTGCTGGCGTGCTTGCCGCGCATTTGCGGGATCGCGCAAAAGGTGCATAAGCGATCGCACCCTTCTGAGATTTTCAGGTAAGCCACATGTGGTGGTGTAATCCGCAAACGGTCGTGATCCGACAATGCCCGTATCGGCGCGGGCTGAAACACATTCCGCTGTTCTGCCAGATCCCCCAGCAAACGATCGGCCACTTGAGTCACCTGCTCGCGGCCGAATACACCTACCAGCGAGTCGATCTGGGGCCGGTCTTTGAGCATCTGCTCGCGTTGCCGTTCCGCCAGGCAACCGGCCACAATCACCCCCCGGGTACTCCCGCGGTTTTTCAGCGCCAGCATCTCGTCGATGGTCTGGTAGGATTCCTGGCGGGCCTCTTCAATGAATCCACAGGTATTGACGATAACAAAGTCAGTTCCTGCGGGTTCGTTTACCAGCTGGTAACCGTCCAATTGCAGCAGACCCAGCATCCGTTCGCTGTCGACCAGGTTTTTCGGGCAGCCGAGACTGATAAAGGCATACGTGCCTTTGGTTTGACGACGTTCAGAAGAATAGGTAGTGTCCATGTGTTGTCCAGCCAGAACGCTCAGCAATCTCGTTTTGACTGCCGACAGGATTCAACTTTGATGATAGCTCATCCGACGGATCGAAACGAGGCCGCCCAGTCTGCTCCAGCGGATCTGGCGGCGTTCCAGTTACCCGGAGCGATGCAAAATCGCTCCAGATTGACTAATGCGCAATTCAGCGTGCGAACCTGGCTGATTTTTAGTGGTGGCTGTGCGGCCGGCTGCTCCCTGTTGGGGCTCCGACTGCACGCCTATCTCACCACGTGCGGCAGTATGTTGCTGCTATTCTGGGCCGGTGTCGCCGTGGCATTTGTGGGTGAGGTGCTCAACGAACAGCGAGATTGCTGGCTGCTCCCCGCGGTCTGCTCGAGTATCGTGGGATCACTAGTTGCGCTGATTTCGCTTTTTACGGCGATGTACTACGGCGCGCTTTTTCTGGTTAGCCACGTTGCCCGTAGCCTGAGTATCTGATTCGTGTTCTTGGTGCGGAGGAGCCTCTTTGTCCGGTTGGGGCCTTTCCTCGCGTTCAGCTTCAGTGCTGGGATCTGCATCAGGCCGCGTGCTGGAATCCACGAGACCTGCATTACTGGGACCGGGCTCAGGGGCCATTCCCGCCCGACTGGCGCGGCGCGGTTCCCATTCATAGGTATTGGCGAGCAGCTGCCGATATTGTCCGGCAATGGTACGGTGATTAATCACCAGGAACACGTTGAGTCCTACCGAGGCGAACAGCCCCAGGAGCAGCAACAGCCATTGTGCCGGTGGCTTGCTGCCGCCTTGATCGACCGCCGCTGGTGGGGGATTGGTCTCGTTCAGGGGCGTGGTGGTTTGCGGCGCAGCGGCCAGATGTTCATTGTCGGGAGGCCTGTCGGCCGCGGGCTGAGGTGCAGCCAGAGGCGTATTTTCCAGCCCAGTTGCGGGAAGTGGCGCGGTATCTATGGGTGCTGTATCTGCAGCCGCTGGTTCAGCCAGGTAGGTGGCGGGACGCACAGTGTCTGCATCCTTGGCATCCGCTTCAGACCGCTGATCGATAGCGGCTTCGGTCGCGGTGGAGGCCACGATGGCTGGCTCTCTGGCTGGCTCGGGTGTCTTCTCCAGGACGCCTTGCGGAACCGTGTAGTTGGCACGGATTTCCTGAGTCGGGTCAGCGGGCAGGGGTTGGCCAGCTGCTTCGCTTTCCAGATCAGCGGTGGCGTTGCTGGTCTCGGAAGGAATACCCGGTGCCCGTATCGCAGAGGACTGCAGTTCGACAACAGTTGGCGCGGCATCCGTACTCGCAGCGGGTCGCGGCGGCCAGTCTTTGCCAGTGCCGCGCGGCGGCCAGTCTTTGCTAGTGCCGCGCGGCGGGGCAGCAAACGCAGCTGGCGCACGGGTGACGGTTTTCAGCGGAGGCGTGGGGCTGGTGTCCGCCGCGGCCGCTGGTGGGACAGCGCCCAGCGCGGCGGCGCGCTGTGCAGTGGCAATTTGAATCACCAGCTGCCGGTGAGGGGACGGCTCCGCTGGCAGCCGGCCGCGGAGTTCGTAGCCTCCCAGCTTCAGCCGGCGCGTCACAGCGGGATGCATGCGGATCTCGGTTTGACAGCCAGTG
>CAZITS010000143.1:0-2053 GCA_964542185.1 uncultured Pirellulaceae bacterium | reverse complement strand
GTCACCGCGCCGCCGGCGACTGTCAGTGGGATCCAATCACTTCCCAGCGGTTTGTCGCCAAACCGAATCAGGAATGTTTCCACAGCGGGTTCCGCCGGCAGCTCGATGCGGGTGGTATGGGGCACCCGGTGCTTCCCAGCGTTTGCCCACTGATCCAGCAGGGGCTGATCGATATGGATTTGCCAGACGGCGTTGTCAGCCGTCCCAGCGCGTTCGATTTGCCAGGGAGGTGCTGTGACCGCAGCCAGTAGCGATAGCAGCGCGATTCCGTTCATGGCGCAGGGACTCCTTGTCTGGATCCAGCATGGTGTGCACAGCGATAGCGGCGCCATCGTAACCGGCCTGGGATTGCACGGTAAAGATAGAAATACGGGCTACGGCAGCAGCGCGCTTACCCGCAGTGTCGGTTGTCAGTGCGGTTCGCCGTCTGCAGGAGCCGTTTCCGCTGCCGCCTGGTCCTCGTCTCCAGCGGGCGTCGTGGCCGTAGCGTCAGGCTCCTTCGTCTCTGCAGGCTGCGCCTCCGCCGTCTGCGGTGGATTGACTGCCGTCGGTTTCTGGTCTTCGTCAAAGGCGGTCAATTCGCGATGCAGGATATTCAACAGCGTCTGCAATACCGCGACGACTAAAGGACCGACGACGATGCCGATCGGCCCCAGCGCCTGCACGCCACCCAGGACGCTCAATAGTGCCAGCAGCGGATGCAGCTGTGATTGACCATGCAGTACGATCGGCTTGATCAGATTATCTGCCGCGGAAACCACCGTGAAGCCATACACGGCCAACAGACCGCCCGCCCAGTAATTGCCTTCCACCAGGAGCCATAGCGATACGGGCATCCAAACGGCGGCTGCGCCCACAAAGGGAACCATCGCCAGCACCATGGTGACCAGGGTCAGCAAAAACACCGACTCCAGTCCAGCAAACCAGAATCCGATGCCGGCCAGCAGACCCTGGACGACTGCCGCCAGCAGGGTGGCCACGACGACTGCACGACTGATGCGGTCAAACTCAGCGATTAGTTCCAGTTCATGGCGATCATCCAGCGGGGATAGTCGCATCGTACTCTTGGTCATTGCCGGACCGTCGACCAGAAAGAAATACAGACCGACAATCGTGATGATGCCGCCGAAGATCAGCCGCACCAGGAAGGTAGCGGTTTGGCCACCGATGGACAGAACGGCCTGCTGTCCGTAGGCAATTCCTTTGGCCCGCCAGTTTACCAATTGTGTCTCGGTAGGGTTGGCCATCTCTTTCAGCCATTCGCGGACTTGTCCTCCCAGCAATTCCCGGCGGAAGCTGCGAAACTCAAGCAACGCGACTTCGCTCCAGGGCCGGCCGCCCGCCAGGTCGGCCGTTTCCTCCGCAGTGGCAGTGGCGTCAATATCAGAGGTAGCCGTTGCCGCGCCCGGGTCGGGGTCGGTTTTTGCAAACACGGTCAGATGCTCTAACTGGTCCCACTGTTCTATGATCCGTGCGGCCCGCTTTCCCTCCGGTGTTTCCGTGTCTAATCGATCGCGATCCTGTTTCAACCGTTGCCCCAAATCTGCGATATGTTGTGCCACCTGCCGGTGGTTTGTGGGGTCGGAGGTCAAATTCTGGAGTTCGCTGTCGACGGCCCGGAGCAGTTCCGCATGGGGAATTTCCAGATCAAACTTTTTGCGGAAGCTGGCCAGCTTTTGATCCAACAGTTGCGTTTGTTGGACTTCGACGATCAAATCACGGCCTTCGAAGATCGCCAGGGTGATCACCAGGGCGATCGGGAACAGCACGATCAGCAACACCGTCGCGGTGGTCAATCCGGCCGCCACGCGTTCGCGACCGCGACAACGCTGCAGGATCCAGCGATGGAGTGGTCGGAAGATGACGACCAGCAGGGCTGCCAGGAAGAGCGGCAGCAGGAAATTGGCCATCACACGAAAAAAGAGGGCGCCAATGACCAGGATCACGGCCAACAAGACGACAAAAGAAACCACTCGCGACATGGAACGTTCTCCATTTCGGGCTGCAGCAACCAGAGCCGGGGTCTGCGACGGTGGCGACTGACGCCCGCGCC
>CAZITS010000142.1:0-10096 GCA_964542185.1 uncultured Pirellulaceae bacterium | reverse complement strand
GACAACTCGGACCAGCCACCACGGCCTCAACACTATGCCCCACGATTTGGCATTCCCGGTCCGGGCTACCGCTTTTCGGCAGAACAACTCCTCCTGTATGGACATGGTGACTTCTGGCAACGTTCATGGTTATTCATGCTGCTGGCCCGACAGCAAGGTATCCAGGTCGCGATGCTGTCGGCTCCCGGAATCGCCAGTGAGAAACCGCTTCCATGGTGCACGGCGGTGTTACTGGATGAGCGACTGTTTCTCTTCGACACCCGACTCGGACTGCCAATTCCCGAGGAAAACAAGCAGGGGGTTGTAGAACTCGCGGAAGTGATGCGCAACCCCCGGATCCTGGGTACCGCCGAACTCCCTGGGTTGCTGGATCTAAATCCGCAGAAGCGTTATCCAGTTCGTCACGCAGATGCCCAAAGGGTCACGGCATTCATCGATGGATCACCACATTACCTCAGTCGCCGGATGCAACAACTACAAGAAACACTAACCGGTGATCAACGCATCGTGCTGGCAACATCTACGACAGACCTGGCAAACCGGCTGACACGCCACAAAGCGATCGACCAGGTCCAGATCTGGCCCATCGCTTATGACGCAATTCTCTATCGCCTCGGTCGAGCAAAAACCCTTTCACGAGACTATCGTGCGCTGCGCAAGAACGCCTACCAGGCAATGGGCTGGCCAAGTGATTACGACACACTCGAAAAACTACTGCTTCACGACTACGAATTTCACGACGTGGTTTTTCAGTTTTCTACGTCGCTGGCAAGTGGTCGCAAGCAACACTTGCGCGGCAAGTTCTTCAAACAAGAAGATGAACCCGGTGCGGCGAACTACTACCTCCAAGCCCGTGTCAGCGATCGGGATTTGAACAATTTCCTCAAGGATCCGCGTTTCCGCGCTCGACAATTTGGATTCGGCCAGCGCGCCGGGAAAAACAAGAACCGTGACCAGGCCGGCGTCGAACTCGCACACCGGGGAATGCAACGAGCGAAACAGAGCGCCACTTACTGGATCGGCCTGGCCAATTACGATGCGGGCCGATTTGAAGTCGCTCTCGACTGGCTGGAAAACCGTACCCTTGGCGCGCGTGAAGAGTCTCCCTGGAAGGTCGGTGCCCGCTACAACCTGGGAAGAACGTTGGAAATACTAGGCCGTGTTGCAGATGCCAGACGCGTGTATTTCGGCGATGACTCGGCTCAATCTCACGGGAACACGCTGCGCGCTCGCTGGCTGACAAGGCAACCAACCGAGAACCCGTAAGCAAGCAACAAGTGCTGGTGTGGTGCAGCATGTAGCCCGCCACGTCACGCCTCCGCACACCACAACAAGACGTCAGCACCAGGCGGTGTTGCCCGTGTCCGTGTTGCCCGTGTCCGTCACGGTCGGCAACACCCAGTCGAAAGCACTGATGCGATCCGTACTCACCAGGAGCAGTTGATCGCCCAGATCGTAAATGTCACGTACTTTGCCACGGTGAACAAGGTAGTCAGAAAGAGCAGTTTGAAGTACTCCTTCAGTCATGGAAGATTCCTTGCCTCTAGATTGTGTCGGTGGTTATGATGCACGCATCGCCAGGCCACTTTGAAATTCGACAGTATGTCAACGCGACAAACCATGTGGCCAGAGGTGCACCAACTTCCGGACGCTGATTCTCTTCCGGGCAACGAGTCCTTTCCTACTATGAAACTGCACCGGCCTATTATGAAACCGCACCGGCCTGGCAGAAAACCGCGGCGCTCCGACGCGACCCAATCGCAACGAATGCCCCTTCGGGAAAGAGACACCAATGGGTGAAATGCGGTTTCTTGTCCCTGACAAAGAACACCTCCCGGCGGATAGCCTGCAATGGGCATTCCTGGACGGTATCGATGGCGTTCCCTGGCGTTCCCGCTTTCGCTGGGAAGAAAACGAGCTGATCGTCGAACTCGATGTTGAGGAATCAGGCTGTTTTCATTTGCCGTGGAATGTGATCGACAAGGGACCGCTGACACTACAGACCGCGAGTCTCGTACAACGCGCCACCCCGTATCTGCTGCCTGTGGAATTAGCACGCGGTAACGTAAATCGTCTCCGCAACTTCGTCGCCGAGTGGCAACTGGCTGGCTACCCTCTACCCCCCCAAGTCACCGAATACATGAAGCAGGCGACGCGGTTCTTTATCCAGGCCGCAACGCAACAATCCGACATCGCGCTCGCGACACAAGAATCCTACAAAGCAATCAAGCACAGCACCGATGGTATTCAACTTCTTACCGAGCAGTTTGCGCAACGAAGTCTCGCGCAACGTTTAGAGAAAAGCGAACGATTACCAACCATGCTGGCCGGCACTTTACCGTACGAAGGAATTTCTGAACCACTCCAACAGACGTTCACAAAGACGTTCAACTCCGCAGCGGTTAGTGTCAACTGGCGTCTTCTGGAACCCAACCCGGGGAAGTTTGAATGGGAAGAACTGGATCGACAGATCGAATGGTGCCACCGTGCTGGCCTTCGTGTGTGTGTTGGTCCACTCGTGCAATTGGATCGTGAACATCTGCCCGATTGGATCTACCTCTGGGAAGATAGCTATGCAGAACTCCAATCAAATGCGGTCCGCATGGTAGACGCTGTTGTGCGCCGATACCGCGATCGTGTCCAGATTTGGCATTGTGCCTCCCGTTTGAATCTGAACGAAGGACTCGCTCTGGACGAACAGGAACGCCTGATGCTGGCGGTAGCTATTCTTCGTACTATTCACTCGGTCGACACCTCTAGTCCCGTGGTGATCAGCTTTGACCGTCCCTGGGGAGAATACCTGGCACACGAACATGTTGACTTGTCTCCGCTGCATTTTGCTGACGAGTTAGTCCGCGCCGAAACGGGACTCCGGGGTCTGGGCCTGGAAATGAACCTGGGATTTTCACCAGGCTGTACGCCGTTTCGCGACCTGCTGGAACTCAATCGTCAAATCGATCGCTGGTCCTCTTTAGGCCTCCCCCTCCTGCTTTCGCTCACCATTCCTGGCAGCAGCGGCGCCACCCGCCACGACGCAACACAGTCATCACCATCGCATCCCCAGGCCAACCCATGGCATCCCTCTTTGGATTTCCAGCGGCAAATGGTAGAAGAGCTCTTCCCGCTCCTCCTGGCCAAGACAAGTATCCACGGGGTAATTTGGAAGCAACTTCTCGATCCATCCGACGGGAAGCTACCCGCAGGTGGACTCTTTTTCGATGACCACCAGGAAAAGCCGGGACTCAAGGCGATTCAAGGCATTCGGTCGCAATATCTGCGTTAACCTCAACAGGGCGACGCAAGATCCCCAATTGACCACCAGAATACCGGTTGATACATTCGCTAGATCGTGCAGTGTGCATAATTCTATGAGGTCTGTTTCGTTTACCGCACCTCAGCGTCCATTGGGCAAAGGGTACACCTGTGGTAGCTGCAAGCGACAATCGTGTCGCTTCTGCCATCATCGCCCGGCAAAATTGAGGAGTCACTCCATTGGCCAATCCACTTGTAGAAGAACTGGTTGGAGCGGGAGTCCACTTCGGACACCGCGTCAGCCGCTGGAACCCCAGAATGGCGCCGTATATTTACGGCAAGAAAAATCAAATCCACATCATCGATGTACGGGAAACCGTGCGCGGTCTGTTGCGTGCCAAGAAGTACCTTTCCCAAGTGGCCGAAGCAGGTAGCCTGATCCTGTTTGTCGGGACAAAGCGGCAAGCGAGCGACGCCATCGAACAGCAAGCCCTACGTTGTGGCATGCCGTATGTTTGCGAACGATGGCTGGGGGGAGCTTTGACAAACTTCCGAACAATTCGCAGCCGCCTGACTCGGCTGGAAGAACTGGAAGCGTTACGTGAGAGTGACGAACTCAACTCCTACTCGAAAAAAATGCAATCCGCCTTGAATCGCGAATACCGAAAGATGTACCGCAACTTGAATGGTATTCGAACCATGAACCGGCTGCCGGAATGCGTGGTCGTATTCGATCCCAAGAAAGAAAGCAACGCAATTCGCGAGGCCTCGAAACTTGGCATTTCGACCTTGGCACTGATCGATACCGATTGCAATCCCGATGAAATCGATCTTCCAATTCCGGGTAACGATGACGGTATCCGCTCGATTGAGGTCATTGCTCGCCACCTCGCTGACGCCGTGGCACAAGGCACCGCGAATTCGTCACACGCGGAGAAAAAAGGAGCGTCTGCTGGAGCGCAAACCGCGAACAAGGCAGCCGCCGACGCGTCATGAACTGAGTCGACGCGGTACCACTGAATGTTCGGCGTTACGCCCGCCCCCTAAGAAGAATCACATTTGTATTTCCGTTGTTTGCAGAACAACGTGGTAGATTTCCACGCTGCTGCACGCTTCCTGTTGGACAACTAGGTAGGAGATAAGAATTCATGGCAGAAATCACTGCCGCGGCCGTGATGGCACTACGCCAAAAGACCGGCTTGCCGATGATGGACTGCAAGAAGGCACTTACTAAATGTGACGGCGATTCCGAACAAGCCGTTGTTTGGCTGCGCGAACGCGGTGCCAAAATCGGCGAAGAAAGGGCCAACCGGGCTACGGAGTTCGGTAGATTTGGAATCTACTGCGGGCTTGATAAAGACTGCGGCGCGATGGTCGAACTACAGTGTGAAAGCGCCCCGGTTGCAGGCCACGAAGAGTTCATCCAACTCGCGCAGGATCTTGCCTGCCAACTGGCGACAGGCCCAGCCGTTGCCGATGCGGAAGCCTTGCTGGATCAACCTTCGCCCAGCCAGCAGGGAATGACGCTACGTGAACAGAAAGATGATTTATTCAACCGCATTCGGGAAGTCTTCAATATCGGCCGTATGCAGCGGGTCGACGGGAGCTGTGGCGGATACAGTCACAACGCATCGACGGTCTCCGGAGTTTTGATGGTCGTCGAGGGCGGCAGCGATGACGCCGCTCGCGACATTTGCATGCATGTCGCAGCCATGCGACCGGCAGCACTCACCACCTCTGAACTCGACGCAGCAGATGTCGAAAAAGAGCGTGAAATTCTGCGACAAACGGCACTTCAAGAAGGCAAGCCCGAGAATATTGTCGACAAAATGGTGGAAGGACGGCTCCGGAGTTTCTTCGCCGAACGTGTATTACTCGAACAGCCGTTCGTGAAGGATGACAAATCGACAGTCGGTCAATTTGCCGCTCAGAACAACATGGAAGTCAAACAATTCGTGCATTGGGAACTAGGCCGCGAGTAATCCCTCCACGGATTCTCACGGGACAATGCGTGATGTTGCAACGGTAGCGGTAGCGTTTATTGCAACCGAGCCGTCGTAGCGGATGTGGCCAGAAAAAACTGTATGGGATTACTGCGCCATATCGCATTACTGCGTGCTGTAGATGCTGGCCGGAAAACAGCAACAGACAACCGTCGACATGACCGACAACTGTCAGGCAAATGTGCAACGAAGTGACACGCAAAACCACCAGGCAAAGGACTCGTACATGGGCTCCGGCATTACTGCAGAGACTTCGGAAACAGGGAGCCCCTCGCAAGGGTTTCGTCGCGTCGTGTTGAAGCTCTCTGGCGAGAGTTTTATGACAGCCGGAGAACGCGGCATTGAAATGCCTGAAGTGGTACATATTGCCAAACAGATTCAGCGGGCACATCAAACTGGTTGCCAAATCGCAATCGTGATTGGCGGTGGCAATATCTTGCGAGGTGCCCAATTCAAATATGCCAACGCAAGCATCCATGAAGCAACCGCCCATTACATGGGCATGATCGCCACCGTGATCAATGGGTTGGCCTTGCAGGATGCGTTAGAGTCACTTGAATGCCAGACAAGATTGATGTCCGCCATCCGCATGGATGGCGTGTGTGAGTCGTATATCCGTCGCCGCGCGGCGCGGCACCTCCACAAAGGACGCATTATTATTCTCGCCGCCGGCACGGGAGGGCCCTTTGTCACGACCGACACAGCCGCTGCATTGCGTTCCATGGAGCTCGACGCCGACATCCTTCTCAAGGCAACCAGAGTCGATGGTGTCTACAGCGACGATCCGGAAAAAAATCCGCACGCGGTTTTCCACCGGCATCTCGATTTCACTACCGTGCAGCGTCAAAACCTGCGATTCATGGACAGCACTGCGATCACACATTGCATGGAACACGATATGCCAATCTTGATCTTTAATTTCAAGAAGGATGGCAATATCGAAAAAGCTGTGCTCGGGGAACGCGTCGGCACGCGAATCGACAGCCAACCCGTACCTTGAAATCGTGTTGCCCGGCCAGGCATCTTTGCCGGAAACACAACCGACCAATTCCATTGGTTCGCAAACGGAGACAATACCCCCGGATCTGACTTCCAGTCTCCCATCCCGCCATGCGCGACGAGATGACTACGGGCCACCCGGTTCGACCACCAGCTTCGTCGTAAACAACGCACTGCGGCCCTAAGACGGCGACCGGGGGCCCTAAGACGGCGACCGGGTCGACACTTTGCCCGACCGACCATTCCTGGAAGGCGCCCCGCGTAACGGAACAGCCTGGCCTAAAGCCTCAGCGGTTGCCGTAACGGCTCGCCGCACATCAGATTCGGTATGTACCGAAGTCACAAAGAACCGCAAACGGCCTGCGCTGTTCGTGTCGCTGGAAATCTCCAGGGGCTCTACTTCGACACCCTGTTGGAGCAGTTCCTGCGCAATTGTCACTGCAGACTTACCTTCTGGCACCTCCAGAAGAAACACCAAACTGGATTTGCTGATACCGGTGTCTAGCCTGCGCTGTCTTGCCATCTGCAAGAATAAGCGAGCTCGCGACTGCGCGCGGGCAATCCGCATCGGCTCATCTTCCAATAATCTCAGTATTGTCGATAACGCTGCCGCCTGCGGTGCGCTCATGCCATCCCGCGCAAAGATGTCCGCGCCGGACAACCGCCGAATCAAGTCCGTCGAACCGGCAACATATCCACCGGCAGTGCCTAACGCGAAACCAGTTGTTCCCGCAAGGACATCGATGTCCCGCGGATCCAAGTCGTAGTGCTCCGCTAATCCGCGTCCATGAGGCCCCATTGTGCCAACTGAAAATGACTGGTCGAGTACTAACCGTGTGTCATGTTTCCGTTTGATAGCCAGCAGACCGGGCAGATCTACCGGACAACCTTCAAATCCTGGAACGCTTTCGACCACAATCCACTTCTGGCGATAGGCAGTTCCGAATTCGGAGAGCGCCTTGTCGAGCGTCACCAAATCTCGACACGAAAACTTGTGACAGACGCTCGAGGCGCTCGCAGCCCACTGCGCAAGTTCCGGAGATTCTCGGGGAACGAGTACAACGTCTTCTGAAGTCATCAGCCGACTGGCAATTCCAGTCAGTGCCGTCGCAAAGCCCCCGCATAGCCAGGCCGACTCCATACCTACAAAATCCGCCAGGGCAGTACGGGCATCTCGGTGCAAGGAGGTATCAGCAGACCGAAATCCGGACACGCCAAACTGCTGCATCGCATCACGCGCTGACGCGATAACTGCTTCGTCACTGGAAAGCGCCAGAAAGTCAGGGCGCGTGAACACCGCAACCGAACGATCACCAACTGTTCCCTCTACGGGATTTCCGCTTTCGCGAACTACCGGTGGATCAAAGTAATAGCATGGATCGGAGGCAGACCAGACAAGTTCATCTCCACCTTGAGTTTTCAGTGCATCCGGCAGCGTCCCGCCGCGACTCGCCGCCTCGCTGTCTAGTTCTGTTAGCTCTGTCTTCTTCGCCGCAAGATCCCAGGCAAACCACTGAGCGACGACCTGCAAGCCATCATTCAAGAAACAATCCCGGCAAGCGTGACGCTGGATCTTTCCACTGGAAGTCTTGGGAATTGAACCAAATCTTACAAGCACAATTCCATCTGGTGACAGTTCATGTTCCAGAGCCACTGAACGGCGAATATTCTCAATCACATCAGACCAGTCTTTTCGTCGCTTCCGTTCTACTTCGGAAACAACAATCAACCGTTCTTGTCCATCAACATCAACCGCAAACGCCCCAACGGCACCCGCTTGCAATCGTTCACTGGCGCGTTCGACGGAACGTTCGATATCCTGAGGATAACGGTTCACGCCCCGCACAATGATCAAATCTTTGAGGCGACCAGTTACGAATAGATGGCCCTCGTGCAAGAATCCAAGATCTCCGGTACGGAGATAGGGACCACCTTGCATACTGTCAGACAACTTGGCGTGGAATGTCTGCTGCGTCGCCTCACTCTGTCGCCAGTATCCTTGAGCCACACTGGGACTGCTGACCCAAATCTCACCGACGCGATCATCCGGGAGACGCACGTAGTCGATCGGATCGACAATCACCACATCCTCATCAGGGAGGACCCGTCCGCAGCCAACCAGACTACGGGCTGAAGGATCATCTGCAGAAACAGGCACAATGTGATGTGAATCCAACTCGCGACCGTTAAAGACACAGATTTTGGGAACATCTGCCTTTACGCTACCGGTGACAATCAGAGTCGATTCAGCCATGCCATAACAAGGGTAATGGGTCTCTTGCCGAAACCCGATCGGTGCAAACCGCTCGGTGAAACTATTCAAGGTGTCAGCTCGAACCGGCTCCGCTCCGTTAAAGGCAACTTTCCATTTACTCAGATCAAGGCCTTCCATATGCTCCGGATGAATCTTCTGGAGGCACAACTCGTAAGCAAAATTGGGGCCACCCGCAATGGTCGCTTCAAACTCGGTGATCGCCCGCAACCATCGCAAAGGCTTCTGCAAGAACGCCATCGGCGACATCAAAACAGACGGTCGTCCACAAAAAAGCGGCTTGCAAAATCCGCCAATCAGCCCCATATCGTGATAACTGGGCAGCCAACTGAGCGCAATCATTTCCCGGTACGAATCGAACGCATGCGTGATCAATCCTACATTGTGCATGATGTTCTTGTGCGACAGCATCACGCCCTTCGGCTGCCCCGTCGAGCCAGACGTATACTGCAATACCGCAAGATCATCACTGCCTATATCAGGCATCTCCCAACGATCTGCCTCATCCAGTGACAAACGATTTGTGGCAATCCACTTGAGATCTTTCAGGTGAGGCGCCGAATCCAAAGAACTGCTGTCCATGCGGTCCAATACTTCGTGAACCGTCAAAGCAGCTTTGGCAATCGCGTCATCCGAGATCGCCTGGATCCGTTCCATATTGCGGTTACGGCGGGGGGGATACGCAGGTACCGCAATAGCACCCGCATACAAACAACCCATGAGCCCTGCCACGTAGTCCAACCCTGGCGGGTACAAAAGCAACGCCCGTTCACCACGCAAATTCAGCGACTCGAGTTGGACTGCGATCGCGCGAGCCTGGCGATCAAGCTGTTGGTAGGTCAGCTTGATCTTCTGCTGCTCACCATCAGTAAGATAGTAAGCAGGTTCATCAGGACAGTGCTCGGCCCAGTACCGCAAGCTATCAACTAGATGCGTACTAACGGGTGTGAAGGGGGCAAAGTTCTTCTCAAGATTCACGTTCGCTGTGAACTCCAACCAGCAAGGAATCAAATATTTCAATGGCCGCCAATGCCAGGTTCAAAACGCTCCATGCACCAATCTCATAAATCCAAACTCAAGACTAACACGCGTCTTCGAGAGGATCAAACCGGTAATTCAACCGACAAAAATGGCATCAAACGCAATACCGTTACAACTTGTTTCATCGTTCCATTTCGACTGCACACCGACCTACCGAAAAAGCGCTCAACTTTGTTGAATTTTGCGGTGATCAATGTGAATTCTGAGTGCTGATGTACAAGCAGCCGGCGTTGACCTTCCGGCGGAAAACTCGTTGGCAGGCGTGGGTTGCGGGCGTCAACGGAGGGAGGGGACGTGAAATCAAGTTTTTGCAATAGTGCCCACGGGCACTTAACACCCTGTCACGTTCAGCTTCTATCTTACTCAATGGGACAAGACTGCGGCAGGTACTGCGGAAACTTCTGTGCGGTAACGCGGCATTCATCCAGTGGCAATTCTCGTCGACATTGCGGTTCGCAAAAGATTTGACGTTCGAAATCTGGCGTGTATTCAGACGATTGATCAGCGACCTGTCGATACATCAGGCATG
>CAZITS010000141.1:0-10108 GCA_964542185.1 uncultured Pirellulaceae bacterium | reverse complement strand
CGGCTCGTATTCAACATCTACCTTGGTGGCACGAAACCCTTTCTTCTTGACCTCCGTGGCGACCAACCGACAGCTCGGAAGCCCCAGTGAATCCACCCCCTGCTGGATCGTCTCGAGCGGCACGCCTGCGTCCACCAGAGCTCCTAATGTCATATCTCCACTAATACCACTGGCGCAATCCAGATAGGCGATTTTCATACCATATGCCTCAAATGGCGGTGCAAACCGCCGCCGCGAAAATACTGCAGGCCCACGTCAATGCATTCGTTTTACCAGGGTGCCTGCTTTGGCACCATTGTACGGAATCCCGGGAAACGGGTCCTGCATTTATCCGGAAGCAGCCCGCAAACGCAGTGGGTAGCAGAACCACGTCGACACAACACCGTACAACGGGCAGCAGTTTTCATCGCGATCCAAACGCGTCACGATTCTTGACGCGCTATGCCGCTGGCCGGTGAAAACCAATATTCGACAACGCGGAATAGACCTCAGTTAACGTCTTATCGCCGAAATTCGAGATACTGAGCAAATCGTCGGGAGTGCAATTCAGCAAATCCTCAACCGAGAAAATACCCCGTTCTTCAAGACAGTTTGTCGTCCGCACGGTCAAGCCGATTTCAGCTGTACTCATTTCCAGCCGTTCTTTGAGACTGCGTGACTCTTCATCTGCCACACTCAATGGTATCCGTGTCATTGGGTTTCCTTTCCCCTGCAATAATCTCGCGTCCCATCCGGGACTCGCGACAAACTTCTCCGGGAGATCATTCTCACGGGCCCGGGCGCGACGTTCCATGCAGCGCTCGTTTCGAGTTTGCCATCCGCAAATTAGTATAGCGTTTCCGTCAAAAATCGGCGCGCGGTTCTGGGGAGAAAACTCTCCGGATGCTAGCATTACCGGGCAATTTGCCACAATACGTGACGGTGTGCGCTCGTTCGCGCCGGCCGTGCCTGCCAGGTGTTGAGAAGTGCATCGACACTGCAGCTTGCCATACGAGAGAAACTCACCATGGATGGCCCTGATCGGCTGACGGAAAGCGGCGACAAGCTGACGGAACCACAACGTCAGGCGGTGGAACATGTAGACGGTCCCCTGGTCATTCTTGCCGGGCCTGGAAGCGGCAAAACACGCGTCATTACGCATCGGATCGCGAATTTGTTACGGCAGGGTATTGCAGCGCGCCAGATCCTCGCCGTCACCTTTACCAATAAGGCGGCTGATGAAATGCGTCTCCGCCTGGACCGACTGGCCCCACGACAGCCGGTTTGGCTCGGCACGTTCCACCGGTTCTGCGCACGCCTGCTTCGTCAATACGCCGCCATGGTGGGTTTACAGGAAAACTACTCGATCTACGACACCCAGGATAGTTCGCAAACACTCAAACAGACGATCCGCAATCTCGAAATCGAGATGACACACACCTCCGTCGATTCGGTCGCCAATGCGATCAGCTGGGCCAAGAATCGCCTCGTCACACCTGACGAGTACGAACCACGCTGGGGCAGCACGGTGGGAACCATCGTGAAAGAAGTCTATCCGGTCTATCAACAACAGTTGCAGATCGCCAATGCCGTCGACTTTGACGACTTGCTGATGCATGTCGCAACACTACTGAAGGAAAATCCGCAACTCCGAAAAACACTCGATGACCGGTATCGCTACATCCTGGTCGACGAATACCAGGACACGAATCTAGCGCAGTATGCAATTGTTCGAGCACTCTCCATCGAACATCCGAATCTTGCGGTCACCGGAGATCCAGATCAATCGATCTATGGTTGGCGCGGCGCCAATCTCAGCAACTTGCTGGACTTCGAAAAAGATTACCCACAAGTCAAAGTCGTGCGACTGGAGCAGAACTATCGCAGTACGCCTAACATACTTCGCATCGCGGATCATTTGATCACGCACAACCAGAAACGCAAACCGAAAAAGTTGTTTACCGACCAACCCGAAGGCAAACCAGTACGCCTGGCCGTTTACCCAACCGGGCGAGACGAGGCAGACGACCTGGCGTTTCGTATCGAGGAAGCCAAACGCAATGGCACACGTCTCGCTGACATCGCGATTTTCTACCGCATCAACGCGTTGTCGCGAACGATTGAAAATGCCTTGCGAACGCATCACATTCCCTATCAGATTGTCAATGGACTGGAGTTTTATCAACGTAAGGAAATCAAAGACATCCTTTCCTACCTGCATCTGGTCAACAATCCCCGCAGCGATGCCTCTTTTCTGCGTATCGTCAATGTGCCACCACGCAAGATCGGAAAACGCTCACTCGAACTGGTCATCGCGCACGCCGCGCGCTATCAGATACCGCTACTGGATGCCGCCCGGGAAGCAGGCCTGATCGAATCGCTGACCAAAGCAGCTGCGGTCTCGATTGCAAAATTTGTTTCACTGATGGATCGATTAAGTGTGTCAGCCGACCAGGGGGTTGAAGATCTGATGCAAGCCACTCTCCACGAATCCACCTATCACGACTGGTTAGCGGGAAGTGAGCGTGACGAAGATCAAGACCGCCTCGCGAATATCGAAGAACTCTTGACCGATGCGCGCGAGTTTGACCAGCAACATCCCGAAGAGGGGAGTCTGGAAGCCTTCCTGGAACGGGCATCACTGGTGGCTGACACCGACGCCTGGGATCAAGACAGCGACCGTGTAACCCTGATGACGATGCATGCTGCCAAAGGACTCGAGTTCCCCATGGTGTTCATTGTCGCGGTCGAAGAAGGCCTGTTACCACATGAACGCAGCACGGAAGACCCTGACCAATTGGAAGAAGAGCGTCGCCTGTTGTTTGTCGGAATCACACGGGCCGAACAAGAGCTGCAATTAAGCCATGCACAATACCGTACATTCCGTGGCCAACAACGAATGGCAGTCCCCAGCCAGTTTCTCCTGGAAATCCCCCGCGAAGAATTCCAACTTTGCTCGATCGAACCCGAGTATCAAGAGCAGCCAGATTCCGATCGTTTTGAAGACTCCTTCCAGGATCTCGCGGAGGAAGATACGGATGCATTCCATGCTCTCGCCGACATCCAGTCTCAACTCGTAAAAGCCAGTGATCTCGCCGAATCAAGCAAGCCGCAAGGTCGTCGCATACCCGCCAGCGTGTTTCAACTCGGGATGGTCGTCGATCATCCCGAATACGGTTCTGGACGAATCACCAAACTCAGCGGATCTGGACAAAAACGCACTGCAGTAGTCGAGTTCTTTGGTACCGCAGGTGAAAAGAAATTTCGCCTTGCCCACAGCCCTCTCACGCCAGGCGAATATCTGGAGTGACGCTCGTAACGCCCTGCGCCCAGACCAGTGTGAAGGCATGCAACACGCGTCCCCCGGACGGCGGATCACGTGCGCCAAAACGTCGACTGCGTTCGCGGCTGATAGACAATATCCAAGTGGGGTGTCGCCAACCGCTTGCCTCCCTGGAACAGCGATTCCACGCCCGCCGCAGTCAAACCAGTGGTTAACAGGTTTCGCTCAATGGGAATCGGCGACTTGCCGGTCAAGAACATCTGTTCGGCCTGATAGACCAAGGGGCTGAAAAAGTTGCATACCTCCCGCGGCGGGAGATGAAAATGCGTTGACAACACCTTCCCTGTCCCGCGGAATCTGGCGGCAAACGTAAAATCGTTGACAACGCCCTCCGCCAGCAGCATGGTCATCTTCAAGCCATCACGATGGCGATAACGGTAACAATAGGGTCCGTGGTTCTCTTTGACTTGTGCGGGAATTTCCGCAGGGGTGGGCAAGACGTGATTGAACCCCGCACGCGACGGAACCAGCGACTGACTGCGGCAGAGACAAGCCTGCAACAATTCGCGATCCCAGCCTCCCTGGTCCCAATCATCACGTTCCATACGGTTCCAGACTTCGCCCTCCTGACTCGCCTCAATATATTCCACCCCGGTCTCGCCACCTTTCCGCCGTTCAACCATACACTGCGCAGTTTCCAGTGCATGAATATCGTATCCGTCAATCCCGCCGGGCGCCAGACAAAATGCTTCGGATAGTTCAGCTTGCAGGGGCATATCAATAGCCGGAATGCGCCGCGTCACCGGCAGCGAAGAACCTGCCATAAAAGCAAAACCCATCGTTTTTGCGGTCTCCACCATCTCTTGCGCCCAATCCCAATTCCAAGAAAGATGCTTGTCGTTGAATACTGGACACGTCCGTCCACTCGCGCGAAACACCTCAACAATTTTCTGGAAGAACTCATAACGCGGGTAGAGCTTTTGCCCCTTTTCATTCGTTGGATAGCGACCGTGCTCGCCGATAAGCAGGATCCCATCGACGGCAAGTTTGTCCCCCCCCAGCGTGAGTGCTTCACCAATCGAAGGGTAGGCTTTCAACTGGGGAAACTGCCGTGCGCGATCGCCGCTCAACTCACCGTCTGGTTGCTGATCGACATACATGGAAACAAGGTCCATGTCGGGACGATGATGACGCCCCTCAAACCCATAGCCCCAGAGGAAGCGATCAAGGATGTGCTGAGCGTGGGAATAACGACGGTACTCCGTCACAACGGCGGCAATACGGAGCCGTCTGGCACGATCAGATTGGTTCATCGGAACCCCTGAGACAAAAGAGAAAGAAAGCGAGCCTGCATGTTGTGCAGTTGCACAGTCGTCTGCGCAGAACCAGCAGCGCCGCAGCACTGAGACCGCGGCCGCGCGCCATGCCAGCATACCTCTTCTCTGAAGCGGTTCCAAATCCGGAGTGTTACTTGACCGATGTGTCGACCGCCACCGGCAGCACCCGCAGCGGCAAATCGGCTTCTGAAATCGCCGGCCACTTGCCATCCTGTAAAGCAGTTGCGCGAATTTGCAAGGGGTGGTCGCCCGTCCAATCCGCGGACGCGCTGCTTTGCACCTTCAGGGCAACCTCTTCCGTACCGACGGGAACCGTGATTGGATCTGCCTTCACGCGGTGACCGATGTCTGGCGGTGCGATCAGCTCCAACTGAACGGGAACAGGCAATTTGGCCGACCTGAAAACCCGTACTGAAACCTGCTGTGACTGACCTGGCCGCAACGTGATCATGCGTCGTTGCGGGGTCACTTTCAGCAAGGCACCTTCCAGAATCATCGTCACATTGGCATTCGTCGCTTTGGTCACTGCACGCAGTTTACCTTGCGGGTCCGGAATCCACGCAAATCCCATGATAGTCATCCGCGTCGTACGATCCGTTTCCAACCACTCCGGCATAAAACAGGGATAAAACACCCGCGATTGGTTCGGGGCAACGGTCATACGAGGTCCGGTAATCCCCTGCCGGTGTCGGCTTTGATTGGCCGCCATCTGCAAAATGACCTCTCCCTTGAAATCCGCTCCCCGCTTGATCTCCAGCGGAGCGGGATAGGTCGTACCACGGTGCACTGCGCGCTGGCGATTCTTGCCAATTAGATTGATCTCGAAAGGTGCCTTCATTGTCGTTGCCAACAGGATCCCGTTAATCTTGTTCGCGTCTGGTCGCTGCGGGCAGAGATTGCCTGCGGCAGGTGTCTGTAGAAAAACCGACGCCGGCTTGTCACCGATCATCGCCAATCCAGAGACCTGAATGACACTCGCCACGCACCCCATCTCAGCCGCTGCCTCAAAGGGAATCTTCAACTCAGCTTGATCAGGCTTGATGATCAAGGAATCGGGAACCGACACACCTGCAGGCAACCCGGCAATTTGTATAGTAACCGTTCCTTTGAAACCTCCGTATCGCACTACCTTCAGCTTGAGCTCAGCCTTACCGGCAATTGGCAGCGTGAGTTGCTGTGGACCGTTGACCTGAAACCCCGGTTGACGTTCCTGCACATGTAGACGATAGACCCCGGAACGCTGGGCACGCGAAGAGGGCAAGCCACGGATTACCAGGGTATAGGCGCCGTCCGCCGGCGGTTGCCACTCCAGCTGGACATCTGTCGTTCCACCTGCATCGTCATTCTTGGCAACTTCTTTTCCGGCGGCATCCAAGACGACAAGTGATACATCAAAACCGCTACCCAGAGCGCGCGATTCGACAGTAACCGTCAGGAATGTTTCTTTTCTTGCGGTCAGCTCAAATCGCCTCTCCATTCCATCAGCTGAGAAATCTCCTGTAACCGCGCCGGGAATCTGCAGTGAGTAACTGCCACTCGCATTCTTTGTAAGTTCCGAATCGCGTTGTTCTAGCACGTCACTTAAGGGCAACGTGACGGGAACAACGCCAGCAGAGGTCTGCAGCGGGTAGCTGAAGCTGGCTGCCTTAGTACTCGCCTGCCCAGCGACATCCGCTTGCACGCTTTCACGCTGCTTCTCTCCACTCACCAGCCCAATGCCCGAAAACTCCAGCCGCTGGTTCTTGCCGCGCTGTATGGCGGCCGGAATCATGGTCACGACCCGGGGCCCTCGGTGGAAACCCAAACGATAGACATAGGCGCGATTACCGCGAAAATCGAGGTCATGCAATTCTGCAGTGTAGATTTCACCTGCCTGTGCACGAAAGGTCAGGTCGGCGTCGAGTCCCTCTGTATCCGCAACATCCGCGATACGTTTACCATTCTGATCGAAAACAGTGAGGACACCGTGGAAATTCGAGCCGATCCGGCGCGCATGCAGATCCAAGCTCACGAGATCATCCTGCTCAACCGTAAACTGATACCGATCGACTTCAGCAATCTTCATCAAGCGGCCAGAAACGACCACCGGCAAGGTCTCCAGTCTCTGAGGATTCTGCCGGTACCGATCTTCGAGAACTTCCTCATGATCGCTCACCATGAAAATCGCCGTTGAACTGATTCCATTGGCATTAGCCACCTGCCAATAGATTGGGCCTGGCGGCAAGTCTGCCGGGAGATGGATTCGGGCAGCCAATTCACGCGGAATCGGCATGGCGGAACTGCGCCCCTTGGGCCCAAACCAATACGGAGGTGGCGGGACCAGAAACGCTCCCAAGCGGCCATGGACTTCCCAGTTCAGTCCTTCGTGATGCACAAAAAACTGCATATCATCCGTAAAATCAAACCCCGCCAGGTGAACCTCGACTGTCGTACCCGCCCGGCCACCCGGCGGGTAAACATACCCTGTCCGGGGAGGCAGCTGCGCGGACACATCGGACACGCAATAGAGTCCCGATAAGACCAGCGCTACCACAGCAAACCGGCCTGGGCGAAATTCCGGCATCGAAGTTCTCCAATCCGCGACTGTTGACTGGCAGCTGTCAGACCATTCCGGAAAACCAGGACAGGCCGTTCGTACCGCCAGCGCGCTCTTCTCCTGCCACGGTTTATCGACTGGCACGCAGTGATCACCCCCCGGCAGATTCCGTCACGACTTTCCAGGCTACCAGATCTATCCGGAAACCAACACTCTATTTTACCGCACGTCAGGGCGTGACAGCGGGTCGCCAATGGTCTGGTAACCGGTGCACTTTTCCATCGCTGTCAACCATTGCCAAGGTGGCGTAGCCCTGGGCCACCAGAAGATCCTGATTCCACACCTCGTACTCGTGCTTGATACGCGCACCACCTACTGCCTTGACCCGCACACGCACGGTCAACAGGTCGTCATAGCGAGCAGCTGCCAGAAAACGGCATTCACAGTGTGACACGACCACATAAATGCCAGACTCCTCCATCTCTCGATAAATCTGGCCAGACGCCCTCAAAAGTTCCAGGCGGGCTTTCTCAAAATAGGTGAAATAGTGCCCGTGATACAAACGCCCCATCGAATCCACTTCGTGATAGGCGACTCGAATCTCAATCTGGTGCTCTGTTCGCATTCGGCAACCATCTCCCAGCTCAAGAAAAAAAATGAAATCCGCGGGAATTACGCCCCCCCGACACTCCGTTATGCGCTCCCCTGCCATGACAGGCAAGCCGCCCCTGGATTTCACGCCGTTGACACCTTTACAAGCATCTGCGACTGTGCAGACGTGACTATCCGATTCGAGTCTCTTCTCGCCCAGGCTGCGTTACCGCTTGTCTCCTGGGGACTGTTCGCACTTGCAGTCCTCTGGCTGGGATCGGTAGGCGCATGTATCGGCAGCTTCCTGAATGTCATCGTGTATCGTTTGCCACGTCGGATGAGCATCGTACACCCTCCTTCCCAGTGTCCGCGTTGCCAACACGCAATCCGCTGGTACGACAACCTGCCCATTCTCGGCTGGGTTATCCTGCGGGGCAAATGCAGGGCTTGCCAGGCCTGCATTTCCCCTCGCTATCCGTTGGTCGAACTGGTCGCCGCAGCACTCAGCGTTCTGATCGCTTCCCACTTCCTCGCACAAGCTACAAGCTCCCACGCGGTCTCGAACATGCTGCACTGGAATTCTCGAACCATGCAGATGGTGGTCACCTATGCGATCCATCTCCTGGTGATTTACACGCTGCTCACGGCAGCTCTGATTCACTTGGACGGAGAACGTGACCCACGCTGGCTGTACGCACCAGCCGCACTGACTGGACTCGTTGCCTCACTGTTCTCATCGCAGATCCCGTGGAACACTCTGCACACCCAAATGCACGCCAGCCTGGTGGATGGCGCCGTCGGAATGGGCGCCGGAATTTTGTTGGGCTGGCTGTCCGCCTCGAAAAACCAGCCAGCCCAAACACGCGATGCCCAGCTAGGAATTTGCGGGCTGATTCTTGGCTGGCAAATCGTGATACTCGTCGCAATCGCCGTAGCCTTGGCGACGCTACTCTGTCAGAGTATGTCCTATCGCTTTACTCGTTGCCGAAAAATCTCCTGGTCCATGCATCTGGTCTGGGCAACCTCACTCTGCCTGATTACCGGACCACACATCACCGCGTCTCCGGTTACCAAAACACCTTTAGCGACGCCCAATCAAGCGAGCGTCGAAACATCAACTCTATTTCCTCAAATGAGCGACAAAGGTGCCTTGAGCTGGCTCCTGCTGGGCAGTCTTTCTGTCCTGTTGCTTGCGCGTGCCACTCGTCGATTCAGTCCAGACGACACTGTTGAAGGACCTAATTCTATGCACAATCCACAGGCTAACCTCGAAGCGATCCTGAATGCGGAGAACTATCGCCTCGCCGAACGCGACACGGATTTCCTGGCGCGCCCTGAATTGCGACCGGTCCGTATGCAACTTGAGTTACTGAAACCCGAAATGGCCTTCGAAGAAAACGACATTCAATCGACGATTGTCGCTTTTGGGGGCACCCAGATTGTCGACCAGGCTGAAGCGACTGCTCGGTTGGAGGAAGCGCAACGGCAACTCGAAACCGACCCTGACAATCCTCACCATCAACGAGCGTTGCAACGCGCCGAGCGCATCCTGGCCAAAGCACCGTTCTACGAACACGCGCGTGAGTTCGCACAAATCGTGTCAGCTGCAGCACAAAAAGACAATCGTTGTGATTATGTCATCGTAACTGGCGGGGGCCCCGGCGTGATGGAAGCCGCAAACCGGGGCGCCAACGAAGCCGGCGCCAAGTCAATTGGTCTGAATATCACGCTTCCCGAGGAACAGAATCCCAATCCGTATATTACTCCCGATCTCTGCTTTCAGTTCCATTATTTTGCACTACGCAAAATGCACTTCTTGCTGCGGGCCAGAGCACTGGTTGTCTTTCCCGGCGGATTCGGCACACTCGATGAATTGTTTGATGCGTTGACCTTACGCCAGGTCGGCAGAATGCAGACCATCCCGATTATCCTGTTTGGTCGCGAGTACTGGGAGCGAGTCATTGATTTTCAATTCCTGGCCGACGAGGGGGTCATCCGAGACGAACACCTGGAACTCTTTGAATACGTTGAATCACCCCAGGAGGCTTGGAACAAGATCCAATCGTTCCACCAACAGCCAACATCTGCTGTACCGGGAGACTCCTGAAACGATGCAGGCCCCGGCGCCGCCAACATTGCTGAGCGTCTCCAAACGCTCTCGGCAAGTCCCGCGCCCCTGATTCCAGAGACTCTTAAACGAAGTCGACCGTCCTGAGCATCTTGTCGTCTGCTAGTGAGGCGAACGCGTGGAAGATCTGAACCTTGTTTTTGGCACGCCACGGCCCGTGGCCCTGGTTACAGGCAGTGGCGCACCACGAATTGGAAATTGCATTGCTCGTACATTGTTCGCTCGTGGCTACCGCCTTGTTTTACATGCCCGAG
>CAZITS010000140.1:8994-10138 GCA_964542185.1 uncultured Pirellulaceae bacterium | reverse complement strand
TGGTGAGGTAGGAGATCGTGCTGAACAGGGTGGCGAACAGCGAGATTCCGATCAGCAGCGGATTCATCGCGCGGTTCCCGACGAAATATTCGTCGGTGGTTTTTTGACCACGGCTATGCCACCAGCCCAGATAGACCATCGAACCGGCGTAGACCGCCAGAATCAGGCCATCGATCCAGTGCAGGCCGGAGTTCATGATGAGGCCGTCTCGGGAATGGCGGACAGGTTCAGCAGGGACCAGGCATTTTCACGGAGAATCAACCGTTTGCTGTGGTCGTCCAGGTCGGCCAGATCGATGCGTGCCCGCTGCATACTGGTGGCGTAGAGCGGGGTGTCGGTGCCGAAGAGCACGCGCTCGGCACCGATCTCGCCGACCGCCCATTCGATCAGCCGTGGTGTGATACTCATGGCGCTGGAGGTATCCGCGTAGACATTTCCCTGGGTCGATTGCTGGATGGCGCGGACTTGCAGCGTGCGGTCGCTGGTGTCGCTGCAACCGATGTGGGCCAGGATCACCCGGACCTCCGGAAACGCGTTGGCGACGGGGACGATGTCGGCGGGCAGGCTGTGCTGATGCCCGCTGTGGGTGAGGATCACTGCCTTGTGTCGGGCGGCGAACTCAAAGATCTGGTGGCCGTGATCAGCAAACGGATAGACGTGTTCCTCGGGGTGGATTTTGATTCCCACGCAATGCGGTGTCGCCAGCATCGTCTCGGCCTGCGCGTAAGTTTCTTCGCGCGTCGGATCGATGATCACCCACTGCAGCAGTCCGGGGCAATCGGGAACCAGTCGGGCCGCTTCTCGATTGCCGGCAGCCGCATCGGCGGAACCACGCGGAAACAGGCCCAGCAGAGGGGAGACAACGGTCCACTCGATTTGTGCCTGGCGGGCGCGGCGGGCGACTTCCTCGGCGCTAGCCGTCAGGAACTCACTGGTCAGCGGTTCGTTGTCGGCGACGACACAATCGCCGTAATGGGCATGGACGTCGATGGCCTGCACTTGAGAGATCGGTGTCTCGTCGCGGGCCCCGGGAGATGTTCCATTGTCGGTCATGGGATGTCCTGGAAGTGGGTCTGGAAAACCTCGCGACAGGTCTGCGATTCCTCTTCGCTGAGGCCGATATAGGGTGGCAGCAGGCGGTTGG
>CAZITS010000140.1:0-8984 GCA_964542185.1 uncultured Pirellulaceae bacterium | reverse complement strand
ACCAGAGAAAAGTCTTGTCGTAGCTGCCGTCGATCATCTCACGAGGACAGTGCGCGAACAGTTTGCAGCCTACCCGATAGAACACCTCGGCGATGCGGAACAGTTCCGACAGGTCGCGGCGCTGGCCGGCTTCAAAGAACTGCCAGGTGGTACGGGGGAACAACGCGTCGTAGCTACAGAGCAATGAGCATTCTCCAACCGTACAGCCGAGGGCAAAGTTTCCCTCCAGCAGGAAATGCTGCAACATGGGTGCGTTGATCATCAGATCGGCGGTGCGGGCGTAGTCCGACGAACTGTTCTTGGTGGCCACCAGGTTGGGCACCGCCCCGGCGATGGCAGCGTATTCTTCACCGCGAAGAATACGTCCGGCGCGGGGCAGGTTGTAGTGCAGAAATCGTGAATCTGGAAACGCACCACAGACGGTTTGGAAGAACTGCAAGGCTTCGCGGTCGTCCAGCGCACCCCACGATGGCAATGAGATCTGGAACATGCGAATCCCCTGTTCGTGGGCGAACTGAAGACGCGTCAAGGTCTGCTCCATCGACAATCCGATGACCCCGACCTGGGGATCCATGCCGTCGCGCACCATGTGTTTGGCGAACACGGTGACCACGTGGCGAAAACGTTCTTCGCTGAGGGCATAGCCTTCGCCCGCGGTGCCCAGGATGTAGGCGTTCTGGTAGCCGCCATCCAGGGTCTCTTGCAGGTGGCGTGTGAAGACCGCTTCATCGAGCTCGTAGGACTCGTTCCAGGGCAGCATGCAGGCTGCCAGATTACTTTGTGGGTAGCGGGGAGATTCAGCCACGATTGTTGGTCTTTCTGGGACACAGGGTGGTTTTGCGGATCGATTGCGGGTTCATCGTACCGTACGGCTGGTGCGGCAGGAAGCATTGCAGCGACGTTCCCCAGGGGCATCCCGACAGGTGGGCGGTGGCTGCGACCGCGTTCTGGCATAATGGGAATGACGGTGTGCGTTGTGTCCTGCGAGCTGCCAGTCCAGGAGTGCTGTTAGTGCAAACTTTCGTGCGAGTGCTGTTGGGGATCGCCGTGCTGGCCAGCTCGGTAGTGGATTGTGCCTGGGGGCAATTGGTGCCCGGTACAATGCCTCTGGAGAAACACGCTGATCGTTCGGTGGCCATGCGGAGCGGGTTCCGCCGGTTTCTACTGCAGCGGCTCGACGCGGCACAGCAGCGGCGGGCGGCTGCAGAGATTGCCGACTGGAAGACCTGGTCCGCGCGACAACGGACCGCACTGCGGCGGATGGTCGGTGCGGTGGACAAGCGGGTGCAACCGGTTGTGATGGAATTGGTGGGCACGGTCGAAACAGGCGCCCAGGTCGCGGCAGACGACCTGGTACGGGTGCTACGTGTACGGTGGCCGGTGCTGCCCGGCGTCTATGGTGAAGGGTTGTTGCTGGAGCCACACGGCGCGGTGAAGTTGAACGTGCTGGCGTTGCCCGATGCTGCCGAGTCGCCCGAAGCGCTGTGTGGGCTAACCGGAGACGGGAATCCACAGGCCTATCCCTGGCGGCTGGCCAGCGGTGGCTGCCGCGTGCTGGTGATGACGTTGATTGACCGCAGCGATCAGTGGTCGGGCGACCCGGAGGTCGCGTTGACCAATGTGCCACACCGGGAGTGGATCTACCGGCAAGCATTCGAGCTGGGAAGACATATTATTGGATACGAGGTGCTCAAGGCGGAGGCGGCGATTGAGTGGCTCGACGGTCGATCAGGCGACGCGCCGCTGGCGTTGGCGGGATACGGGGAGGGCGGCCTGGTCGCACTCTATACGGGTGCCCTGGAACCTCGCGTGGATGCGACGCTGGTCAGCGGTTACTTTCGATCTCGCACATCGCTCTGGCAAGAACCGTTGTCGCGGAATTTGTTCGGGTTGTTGCGCGAACTGGGAGACGCAGAAATCGCGGCGCTGTATGGCGCCCGGCCGTTGATTGTCGACCACACCCAGCAGCCAGAGGTGAGTGGACCACCGGCAGCCCGCGCCGGCCGCCGGTCGGTGGCGGCACCCGGCGCGATTACGACACCGGACCTGCGAGAGGTTAATACCGAAGTCGGCCGTAGCCGTGCCTTGCTGGCGTCAGCTGGCATCGCCGCCCGGATCGAGCTGGTCGCCGCCGAGCCGCTCGTGGCTGAAGTCAGTCGACGGGCTCTGGAACGCCTGTTCGCACAAATGCAGTTGCCCATGCCGGCAGCGCGGCCCGTTCGCCTGGAGGTGCCGATCGCGGTGCCCGCCCAGCGACAGCGACGGCAAGTCCATGAACTGGTGGAGTATACACAGCGACTGTTGCGTTTTTCTCCCCGCCGGCGTAACGCGTTCTGGCGAGGACTGACACCGCAGGATGACGCCTCGCAGTGGGAGCAGCGCTGCGCGGAGAAGCGGGAGTTCCTCTGGCGCGAGATCGTGGGTCGATTTCCCCGGCCGGCCGGTGCTACCGAGGCCCGTTCCCGTCTGGTGACCGAGACCGCCAGGTGGCAATGCTACGAGGTGACTCTGGAGGTGTTTGCCCCCGATGTTTTCGCCTGGGGATACCTGCTGGTGCCACGGGATTTAAAGGCTGGAGAACGTCGACCGGTGGTGGTTTGCCAGCATGGTCTGGAAGGCTTGCCCGCGACACTCATCAATACCGATCCGACGTCACGCGATTTCGCAACCTACAACGCGTTTGCTGCGCAGTTGGCCGACCTGGGATTTGTGACTTTTGCACCACACAACTTCTACCGTGGGGGTAACCAGTTTCGAGAACTGCAGCGGATGGCGCATCCGCTGGGGACGACGCTGTTTGGTTTGACGACGGCCCAGCACCAACGCCACCTGGAGTGGCTGAAAACACTGTCGTTTGTCGATGGCCAGCGAATCGGGTTTTACGGCCTCTCTTATGGCGGTAACACAGCCATGCGCGTGCCCGCACTATTGACCGATTACCGGGTGGTGATCGCCTCGGGTGATTTCAACGAGTGGATCTACAAGAATGCCACCACGGATCACGGTTACAGCATGATCTACCACAATGTGTGGGAGGTGTTTGAATGGAATCTGGGCCATACCTTCAATCACAGTGACCTGGCAGCCTTGATTGCGCCACGGCCGTTCATGGTCGAACGGGGGCACAACGATGGAGTGGCGCTCGATGAATGGGTGGCCGCCGAATACGCCCGCGTGCGACGGCTCTATGCGAAGCTGGGAATCCCGGATAAGACCACGATTGAGTTCTTCAATGGTCCACATAAGATCCATGGCAAAGGAACGTATCGCTTTCTCCAGCAGCATCTCAACTGGCCCCCGCAGCCATAACCGGGCGGGCAGTGGTGGAAACTGGAAAAAATGATCCCAGGCAGGTAGCTTGAGGGGAACGCGGCGGCGGATCGTAACGCGAGATACCCGAACGAAGGTCGACATGATGAAGGCTGACGCAATGAAGGGAAGTGGCATGCCAGGAACAATCGGAGGGAAAGGCAGTTGGGCGCTCGCGGTGCAGATCATCGCGGTTACTGCGTCGCTGAACTTCCTGATCGCCGTACCACAGACGCTGGCCGAACCGACCGCCTACGAACGGCTTTTCAAGGAGTTTGATACCGCCAGCGACGCGCACCGCAAGAAACTTCGAGAGGCGCGGCAGGGCAAAGACCAGGAGCGGATCCAAACGCTGCTGAAGAAAAAGATCGCCGCTGATTTTGTCGAGCGTTTCCAGGCCGGTGCCGATGCGCACCGTGGGCAACCCGAGTCGAAACCCTACCTGCTGTGGCTGGCCAGCCATGGCCGCTACGGGGTGGGCGGCGCCGAGGCCGCCGTGGCACGTCTGGTCACCGAATTTGTACGTGATAAAGAACTGGGTTCGCTGTCACTGCTGATTTACCTGATGGTCGACCGCGAGGGGTATGATCGCCAATTGGGGCTGTCGCAGTTGCTGCGGATTGCCACGGTAAACGTGAGTGCGGAAAACCGTGCGGCAGCGCATTTCTGGCGGGCGGAGATACTCGGGCACATCATCGCGTCCGAAGTGGCTATCAAGCAGGCGCTGGTCGATCTGGAACAGGTGCAGCAGATTTCACAGGTGGAGAATCTACGCACGCGGGCACGGAATTTTGCCTACGAATTGACCCATTTGCGGATCGGGTTGCCGGCTCCCGAGATCGAGGCGGAAGACCTCGATGGCGTGGTGTTCAAATTGTCGGATTATCGCGGCAAGGTGGTGTTGCTCGATTTTTGGGGGCACTGGTGAGGACCCTGCCGGGCGATGTACCCACACGAGCGGTCGCTCGTGGCGAAAAATCGGAACCGACCCTTTGCGATCATTGGCGTGAACAGCGATCAGGATCGGGAGCAGGTTCGACGTGTTGTCAAACAAGAGAATCTCACCTGGCGTAGTTTCTGGAACGGCCAGCAGGGGATTCGGGGGCCGATTGCGCAAGCCTGGAACGTGCAGCTCTGGCCGACGGTGATTGTGATTGACCACACGGGGATCATTCGCCACCGTGGCCACGGTGGTGCGGAAATGGACCAGGCTCTGGAAATCTGGATCGCAGCGGCTGAAAAGGCAGCTGACAAGTCGGTCGATCCATCGGGAAGTGGCACCTGACGCAAGCCGGTACTTGCTGCAGACCGGGCCGAGGTTTCGGCCTCAGCCGCGGTTCCCTTTTGTTTGAGCGCTGTCCGGGGTCGGCTCCGCGGTGACTGGCCCGCGGTGACTGGCCCACGGTGACTGGGGCCGGAGCTGGTCCATTGCGGAGTCACTGCGGGGCAACCCGTGGTGACGATTGAGCCGGTCAGTCTTTTACCAGGGGTGCGGTTTCTGCAGGGGTCGTGATTCCGGGCGGCAATTCCATGATCTGGATATTACGGAAATGGATTTCCGCACCTTCCGATTCCAGGCAGAGATATCCCTTTTTGATCGACGACCGGCGGACGCCATTGACAAACTTTCCATTGACGGACAGCTTGACCACACCATCGACACAGACCACGTCGTAGACATTCCATTGCCCTTTGCCGCGACAGCGGTTTTCCAGAGACTTGCTGCGGCTGCCCCGGGGATTGTCGGGGATCGTTTTCAGGCCGTTGGCGCCGAACAGCTCACCGTGTACGTAGGCGATCGGTTGTGGCGTGCCATCTTTTTTCTTGTGGATGTTGACCCACTCCAGTTCCAGCATCTGGACTTCCATACCGCGGGGCAGCCGTCGCCCCTTGGGTACGCTGCCGTCACTCCAGGCAAACACTCCGGAATTCCCTCCGGCTTCCATGTGACGCCATTCGATGTGCAGGATGAAATTCTCGTACTGCTTTTCACTGCGCATGACGCCAATCGGTTTCCCGGTACAAACCAGCAGACCATCGCGGACATGCCACGTGTCAGGGCTGGTATTGACATCGACCCAGCCGGACAGATCGACCCCATTGAAGAGCGGCCGAAAACCTGGCAACGGGTCCGCGCTTTGTGCTGGTCGTGCAGTACAGAGCGTTGTCAGAATAAACGCAATCAGAGCGGGCCCGATTAAACCGAGGAGTCGTGTACAGGTGGAGCGCTTCATCGGGGTGCCTCTTGGTGACGTGTGGAATTGTGGAGATCAGCTTACGGAGCGGGTTGGGTCGTCACCCACTGACGCGGATTATAACCGCTGAGCGCACCAGTCGCTGCAGCGCGCATCGCGATTGGGTCTGGGGTAGACTGGCAGAGTCTGAAGATGGGTTGCGTTTGGGCGAGCCAGACGCTGGCTACTTTGCGAAAGGACTGGTGTGATGTTACGAAGCTTCCGTTCTGGCCTGTGGGCTGCGGTGCGATGCGTGGTAGCTGTTGGTGTAATCGGTGTTGCTTCTGTCACTTCCGCCGCGGGCCCCGCGGTGCGTGTCAGCAACGTTCGCCGGGTGTTCGATAACGGCGAACACAATGCGTTCACCGACCTGGTCCGCTTTCGTGGGCAGTTCTATCTTGCTTTCCGCAGCTGCCCGGACGGCCACAACGTCCATCCCACGGCTTCGATCATCATCCTGACGAGCAGCGACGGGGTCGAGTGGCGGCAGGTGCATCGTTTTCGCGTCGAGGATCGCGATACCCGCGACCCCCATTTTCTGGTGTTTCGTAAGAAATTGTTCGTCTATACGGGGACCTGGTATAGCGGGCCGACCGCTCCCCGTAACGAAGACTTGGACCTGAACGTGCACCTGGGATACGCGGCCTGGACGGCAGATGGGGTTGCCTGGAAGAGCCCGGTGCTGTTGGAGGGAACGTTTGGTCATTACATCTGGCGGACTGCCCAGTTTGGCGGCAAAGCCTACCTCTGCGGCCGCCGCAAGATTGGGTTTGCGGTGCCACCGCGAGGCGAAGGGCGTGAAGTAGAATCGTTGATGCTGGAGAGTGAGGATGGCTTGATCTGGCGGCAGCGGGCCGTGTTTCAAGAAATCGAAGGTGACGAGACCGCTTTCCTGTTTTCACAGGGCGGAGACATCCTGGCCATCGGCCGCCGGGGGAGCCAGCGGGCACAGTTACTACGCTCGGCGCCGCCCTATACGCAGTGGCAGCGACAAGAACTCGATCGTTACATCGGTGGTCCGCTGCTGACCCGTTGGGGTGGCAGGACCGTCGTCGGTGGTCGCAAGCAGGGTCCGAAAACAGCCATGTACTGGCTGGTCGACGATCGACTGGAGGAATTCGCCGAACTGCCCAGCGGTGGCGATACCTCCTACCCGGGATTGGTAGAACTGAGTCCGACACGCGCTTTGATGTCCTGGTACTCGTCCCACGAGAACGATGCACAGGGACGACAGCGGACAGCCATTTACCTGGCGGATCTGGAGATCGTGGAGTAAGCCCTGACGTTGTCTCCAGCGCGGTTCAAGAACCGGCTTGAGGTACGTTCAAGGTTGCGAAAGTCGCGCGCAGAGTTTCCCGCGCGGCGGGTTCGATGTCGCAGCGGGGGGGCCGGACCGGTCCGCCGTACAGACCGACCAGGTCGAGTCCCGCTTTCACCATGGCGGCGTCGTCGCTCTGCATTCGCAATCTTTCCAGCGGCGCGCACTGCTGCTGCAGTTCTACACAGCGCGGCCAGTCCTGACGGGATGCCGCGGCATGCAATTCGAGTTCCGGGCCGGGCCAGAAATTCGACTGGCCGGAAGTGAAGGCTTCGACGCCCATTTGGTAACGCAGCTGAACCACCCCCGGATCGTGCTGCTTGTTGCCGATCCACACAAAACGCGTTCCCAGCAGCTGAATCGCTTTGTAAAGTTGATGCGGGTGGAAACAGGGGTCTTTGACGGCAATGATGCCGTCAATGTCCGCAAAACGACAGAACATCTCCGCCGGCCAGGCCTGGGTGTTGTAAGGCATGACGGCCAGTGGTGTGGCGGCACACAGCTGGCGAAAGTAGGAGATTACCCCGTCGAGGTCCCGGGGGACCTGCCCGCGAATCAGTGGCGGCATGGCGAGTACCGCCTGGATGCCGAGTGATTCGTAGGCGGCCAGCAAGTCTCGGGCGACCGGCAGGTTGCCCGGCACCGTGGCGACCACCAGGGCCTCCTGTCCGACAGTTTCCTGGGCGACGCGGCTGACGGCGAGGTACTCCGTGGGACTAAGGGCCTCGAATTCTCCGGTGCCGCCGCAAACGGCGACCACGCGGACACCGGCGTCAACGAGAAATCGCAGGTTGCCGCGCAGTGCATCGAGGTCGACTTGCAATGGGTCATCCTGGCAAAAAGGAGTGACCACGTACGTGTGCACGTTTTTCAGCTGGTTTTGCAGGGTCTCAGGGAAATGGTTCACACGCAGTCATCCTGTAAAATGAGTTTCCGTCGTCGTGCCCAACGCACTGGCCTGACCACTACGGTCGCGATACTTCTCAATCTGCTCTTCGTCCAGTTCTACTCCCAGGCCAGGTCCGTCGGGAATCCTGGCCACTTCCGGGCCGAGGATTAACGGCGTAGTGAGCAAGTCTGATTCATGGTACAGCGGGCCGATGAAATCACCGGGAAAGGCAACACTGTCAATGGCCTCGACCGTGGCGCCCAGATGTAGCATGGCAGCAGTGCCGATGCCGAGCTCGAGATTGCTGCCCATCGAGCAGGCGATTCCAGCTGCTTTGGCCACGTGCGCTATTTCGCAGGTGGCCAGCAGGCCCCCCTGTTTCCCGGGGTAGACACTCAGGAGGTCGACGGCGTGGTGTTTGGTCAGTTGCCAGGCATCTTGCAGCGTGAAGACGCTTTCGTCGGCCATGATGGGGGTGTCGGTAGCGTGCCGCAGTGCTGCCAGATCGACGGGGTCGCCTACAGGGATCGGTTGTTCCGCAAAGAGCAGCTCACAGCTGGCCAACTCTTTCAGCATCCGCCGTGCTTGCATGGCATTCCAGCCGCAATTCGCGTCGATGCCGATCGGAATGTCTGGTCCGGCCAGCTCGCGTACAGCGCGGACACGTTGCAGGTCTTGTTCCGGATCGAGTCCGACTTTGACTTTCAGGCACCGCGCACCCCACTCGAGAAACTGCTCGGCCAGTTCGACGGCGCGGGGCACTTCAAAAGCACCCACCACGAGTTTGATCGGCAGCGCGTCGCGCAGCTTGCCTCCCAGCAACTGGTAAACAGGTACGCCGAGTGACTTGCCGGCGAGGTCCCAGAGGGCCATTTCCACGGCAGCTTTGGTAAACGGGTTGAGGCGGATCGCGCCGTCGAGTGCGCGGCGCAACGGTTGGACTTGCGTGGGATCCTGACCACACAATAGCGGAGCCAGCAGTCCCTCGACAACGGCCAGGGCTCCGGGGCTGGTTTCACCGCTCCAACGTGGTGCCAGTGTCGCCTCGCCCAGCCCAATGTGCGGGCTATCGGTGTGGATGCGGATGATCACGTAGGGGGAGTGGTGGTGTTCGCCGTGCGCGGTTTTGGTCGTCAATCCGGCTTTGAGAGGAACGTTGACCGGAATGGCTTCGACGGCAGTGATTTTCATGGTGGGCTGGGTTGCGAGGGGTGTCAGGCAAGCGGGGAATGGG
>CAZITS010000139.1:0-10165 GCA_964542185.1 uncultured Pirellulaceae bacterium | reverse complement strand
TGATTCCCGCGTGGTGCACGCTGCGAATCGTGTCAAATAACACTCCCAGCCAACTCCCGGGCATCGCAGTCAACGTACCTTGGTGCCGCATATGGTGTTCACTAATGCCAATACTCATCGAAGGAGCTACGACCGCCTGTGGGTCTAATTTTTTGGCCACCTCAACCGCGACGTGCATCACACTGCGAAAGTCATGCTCCATCGCCAGATGTTCAAGATGTTGTTCGGTTGCCGCAACTGGAATAATGCAGGCTTTGAGTTCTCCGGACTCCATTCGTTGACGAAACTCGCGGCGGGTGTGTTTGGCCAATAGAACTCGGTTGTCAATTTGCTCGAGCATAAACTCTGCCCCTGGAAAATCGATTCATCCAAACCGCGAGGACATCCAAGCAGGACAAATTCTCACGGAAACGGTTCCACGATACCCACTTTGTCAAGAATGGCAATCATGCATCCGGTGAACCACTCGACCAAAGCTGCCTTCCGCTCGTTCGAGAAGTACCACACTGGGCAGTCCGCAGCATAGCTCGTTGAAAATCTGGCTCGCTGAATTGCGATGACCGGCGGTGTTTCAGCTATCCGCCAACGCACCGTACAGCAGTACCGTTTCAGGCCTTCGGCGCTCCTGTTTTTCCTCGCTTACGATCGTTATGCCGTCGGCGCGCATTTTCACAGAGAACACAACGATGTTTGTAGTAGCGACTCGTACCCATACTGATCTTCTTCTCACGAATGTGAAAAAAGGCCCTGCGCTTGGGCCAACTGCGTCGGCAATCTGTACAGACCTGCTCGGGAACCGGAGGGTCTCGATGACGCAAATCTTTTCGTTGTTGTAGCAATTCTTTCTCGTGCCCGGCTCGGCGAACCTCCCACATTTGCTTGCTTGCCCGCTGAATTCTCTTTCGGGCAGTAGACTGTTTCCGTTGAGAGTAGGCCATCTTTACAACTGCTTCGCGCGGCACTTTCAAACCCAATGCGTTTTGCCACCTGGCAACGGTACTACGCGCGACCGCCCATACTTTCCCGATCTCCTCTGGAGTCTGAGTCTTGGAATATCGACGCAAGTAGGCTTTGAATTTGCGCTGTTCACCTGCTTTCCAGACACGTTTTTTCTTCATCAGTCGGGAACGACGGCGATTCGCAAGTTTCATACGCCCCCATTGCTTGGTAATACTCCAACGTGTCCTGACAGGGCCGCCTAGCAAATCAAACTCATGGATCTCTTTTGGTGTAAAACCCTCCGACTGCAGCTTACGCAGTCGGCGGCGTTCTTCTAACGACCACTTTTTTCGACTTGCTCGCTTTTCAACAAGAGCCATCCGCACAACCTGACTACGGATCGCATTCAACGTCCGGCCGTCCAGACTTACATCGGCGAGGATTCGCGCCTCAGTCATCACCTGGCGGCGCAAGAATTTTTTTTCTTTCGCGTTCCAGGGCTTTCCGGGCATAGCTCATTCCGGACTAAACCAACAGGCAGATTGGCACCGCAGGCAAATCATCGTTTCCGATTCATGCCAAACACATTGGCGGGCAACAAGGGGCGGGAGGCACGCCGCGTTACACCCCCTTCTACCCAATGTACCGCCGCATTCACGACACACAGGAGAAAGAGCAAAAGGCATGACCGGGGATCAGATTATCACCTCCAGGGGCGAGATGCAAACACGGGGAACGGCGACCTCAAAGACCACTGAACGCTTGAGTTTTCCAGCAGAAACAATCAGGATGGATAGCCTATTCTTCGAAACCCGAGTATTGGTTCCAATGAACGTTTGGCGACCACATGCCCCGGTCCTTTGACCGTACGGCTTCCCCCCCCACATTTCCCAAAAGGGCCACACCGTGACCCAAACTCCCGTTCGCATTGGTGTTGTTGGTCTCGGTGACTTCGGCTTGCGGCACGCAAAGACCCTGATGGGCCTGGGTGAAGCGGAACTTGTGGCACTGGTCACGCGCAGCCAGGAGACACTGGAATCCGCTCAGCTGCAATTGCCTGACATCCGTGGGTGGACCAACCTGGAAACAGCGATCAACGAATCGACTGCTGAGGCATGGGTTGTGGCAAGCGCCACCCATGTACACGTCGCCCAGACACAGCAGCTTCTCACGGCGGGGAAAGCAGTATTACTAGAGAAACCTGTTGCCACCAACCTGTCAGAAGCGGAACAGCTCAGATCACTTGTAGAAAACAGATCGGCCAATTTGATGATTGGTCATATCGTACTCTTTAACAGCGAGTTCCAGGAACTTCTGAAGCTCGTTCACCAACAGAAAGAAATAGTGCTCTTGGACTGCGTTCGCCACCGTCCCGCTCTGAACCTCCGGCGGTCGCCTCCAGAAAGTCCGCTGCATCTCACGATGGTTCATGACCTGTATTGTGCACAAGCATTATTTGGTGGCGCAGAACCAGATCATTTTTCGGCTCAGCTCCACTACATGGAGGGGCACCGAGTGGACCTGGCAACCGCAGAATTAAGGTTTCCTTCCGGCGGACTCGCACGGTTTGCGGCTTCGTATCTAACGCCACCAGGGATGCCGGGCGATGGATTTGATCGAATGGAAGTATTTGGGCACTCCTGGTCCGGTCGCATTAATCCTAACCCTCGGCCATTAGAATGGTACGACAATCGTGCACGTTGGCCGATGGAACTGGAAATCCGCGATAACCCGTTGGCTGCAACAGGTATGCTTGCCGAAGAACTACGTTGTTTTTGTCGGGTAGTCCGCGGAGTAGAAGCGGTGCCCACAGGAGCTCGCTACAAAGATGCGATGCAAGTGCAACGTTGGCTGGCAGAGCTAGAAACTGTTGCCATGACCTGACGGTATAAACCGTGTCAACAGCCACGCGACACGCAGACCTCGACGAAACAGCCACGGCATTGAAGACCTGGCACGGCATTGAAGACCTGGCACGGGCGCAACGTGCTCCTGCCAAACAAAACCTACTCGACCAACAGCGCCATCCCTTCACCGCCAGTATCAGCAGCGCCACTGAGCGCTCCACTTACTTCATCGATGGCAATCGCATGCACCAACGCCATGCCACCATGACTCTGAGGCAAACGCTGCGTCGGGTGCCGAACGCCAACCGCATCACAAGTTTGTTGCGGAATTCTGGCCTGACAGACAATCTCGTTACCCTGACAATCGCAGCGTGGTGCCCAGACGGCATCTGAAATCCCCATTCCAAAATCAACATGGTTCAAGATGACTTGAAGCACCGAGGTCGTAATGCGGGTTGCGCCGGGAGCGCCTAAAACTAGCATCGGCTTGGAGTCCTTCAAGACCATCGTGGGCGTCATACCTGTTGTACGCCCCTTACCAGGCGCAATACTGTTGGGATGTCCGGGCTGAGGCTCAAAATTGACCATCGAATTGTTGTACATGAATCCCAACTTTGGAGAGATAACACCGGATGACGTACCCAACGAATGTGTCAGAGAAACACAATTCCCGGCATCATCAACAACGGTTACATGCGTGGTGTCAGGTGCATCGTGTTGCCTGCGTCCAACATTGATGGGCTCACCCCGGTCAATAACATCTCGCCATTCAGCAGCTCGCTCTTTGGAAGTCAGCCACTCCAGTGGAACCTTAATGTGCTGCGGGTCCGCCAGGTGCCGGTTTCGATCAGCAAATGCAGCCTTCATCGCCATAGAAACCAGGTAAATATACTCGGCTGAATTGTGACCCAACGAACGCAGATCATATCCTTCCAGAATGTTCAAAATGGCAATCAACGTTGGACCTCCATGCGGAGGCTGGCTAGAAACAACCTGCAGGCCCCGGTAGGTGCCAACCACGGCCGGCTCTTCACGAACGGTGTAATTGCGTAAATCCTCCGCGGTCACCCATGCTTCATGGGCTGTCAGATCAGCGATCATTTCACCAGCTAAATCACCCGTATAGAAATCTCCCACGCCCTTTTCGACAACGCGTCCAAGAGTTCGCCCGTAGTCTGGATTGTGTAGCACATCTCCCATTTCGAGTGTCGTTCCATCCGATTTGAGATAGATCCTCTGCGCTTCGGCGGTCACATTGAGCTTTTGACGGAGCGAAGATGTCTCGTAGTACATCGGAGGTTCTTTCCAGCGAGCCGCCATTCCAGCGCTCACTGGCCACCCTTCCGCGCAAAACCGAATCGCCGTCTCCCACAATTCGGAAAGCTCTCTTGTACACCAGCGATTCAGCATCGTTTCGATACCGCGCATCACACCGGGTGTACAAATAGCCTGATAGCCATCTTCATTGACTTTGTCCTCAAGAAAAAATCCCCACCCCCTGGGATTAGGTCCAATCACCTGGTCTTCCCACATGGAGGGGGTCACACCCGAACCAGCTGTTGCCGGCGCATCAAGTATCGGCTGAACATCTTCTGTATTTGCCAGGTGATAGGTCATCACCATATAACCACCAATCCCGCAGGAATGTGGGTCAATCAAGAACTGCACTCCTGCACAGGCAACAGCTGCGTCAAACGCATTTCCCCCGTTTGCGAGAATATGTGCTCCCGCCTCAACCGCATCTGGCTGTGGTGCGACGATCATGCCAGGCATACTACATAACTCCTCTCTACAAACAACCAGTTAAAACAGCTCCAAACTCTGAGGGTAACAAAACCTGTTCGACACAAGCAACTTACCCCAGCTTGTGCCTGGAAGTTTTGATGGAAGCAAACAGGCCTCATCGTCAAGAACCAGTAACACGAGACCGGGAACTTTCCAGACAAAATGAAACGTCCATCCACCGGAGCTCCCTTCCAATGGGCGGTGCGTCAATGACTGCGACGACGCAGATTGGACTGGATTGTTACACCAACAACGGCAACCGAACCGGAGATCAGCACCAACTACTCCAGTAGGCTAGGACAGGAAGTCTATGCACCCAGGCCCCGAAGCTAGTACTGCGTTAACTGATCTGCCCTTTGTTTCACACTTCATTCGCTGAAAACGGCAAATCGCATCTCGGCTACCTCTAGATCGGGCTCCCGCTATCTTCTCTCGATTCAGATCGAAGACACTTCCCTGCCTGGATCAATCGGAAGCGGGGACAAACTACCAATCCACTGTCTGACCGATACCCAGTTTCAGGGCAGTGGAAACGGCAACTCGCGCAGCAACGGCATCTTGTGCTGCAATTCCTACGGATTTAAACAAGGTAACTTGCAAGTCGTCCTGGCGGCCTGCAATCTCGCCCTGCGCGAGCGCACCCAACTCTCCAACCAGATGTTCCTGGTCAATCAGTCCCAATCGTAAAGGCTGGATCAAGTCACCTGCCTCTTCCCAGGCAGCTTCCACCGAATCAACATAAGTCCGCGCGCGACACACCGTCTCGGCAGGCACCTCCACAACTTCCGGCTGAAAAGAGCCAATCGCATTGATATGCGTCCCTGGCTTGATATCCGCATCCGAAAACACCGGCTGCTTTGCAGTCGAAGCACAACAGATAATGTCCGCGTTCTGGACAGCTTCTCGTGGGCTATCGGCCACCTCCCAGGAAATACGTGGAAATTGTAATTTCATATCCGTGAGCAGAGCATCTGCTTTTGCCCGTGTCGGAGTAAAGAGGCGAACAACATCTACTGGTCGCACCTGGCACATTGCCACTATCTGCTGGCGCGACTGCACGCCTGCCCCGAATACCGCTAACTGACGGGCGTCCTTTCTAGCCAGCAGATCAGTTGCCAGGCCCGGCGCGGCGGCGGTACGGATCGCGGTCAGAGTTCCTCCGTCCAATAACGCGACCGGACGCCCTGTATCTGCCTCAAACAACGTGACGGCCGCCTGAATCCGCGCCAAGCCACGATTCTGATTGCCATCAAACAAAGACACCGTTTTCACCGCCAGTGCCTGACTGGCCTCGCCACAGCCAACAAACGCTGGCATCACAAGACAAATCCCCGCATGGTCTGTAATGTTCATATGGCAACGTGGTGGCACAAGCGCCTGGTTATTGCTCAATGATGAAAAGGCCTCACGCATCGCTTCGATCGCGTCTTCCATGGGAAGAGCACGCTCAACATCTTTGGCATTCAGAATCAACATACTCTTCCACCCATACTTCGTTGTGGCGACAAAGCCCTGTCTATCGCGTGCCAGATCCAACACATGCTGTGTGCACACCGTGGCCTCATCACCCAGTACCCTTCGAGTCAAACGCCCGGACGCTTACGGCTCGTTCACCGGTGAATCAACCTGGGGTTTTTGTGACGAAAAAAACCAATGGCAACAAATAGCCGTAGCCAGAAATAGCAGAGCAGCCAGGCCATGTAACGCGGAAAACCCGAACGCAATAGGCAGGAAAAATGCAGTCAGCGAACCAGCCGCAGCGCCAACTGCATCTGCTGCAAAAACAGCCAAAGGGTTTTCAGCAGCTGCATCGAATAACGCTGGAAAGAAACTGCCTGTCACAAAGGCTGCCGGCAGCAGCAATAACAAAGCCACTGTCGGTCCCAGAGATGCGCTGAAAATCCACACCAGAATTACGCACACGCTACTGAGAACCTGAAGCACAAGTTGCAGCCGAGGAGTTATCAGGATACTGCCCAGACTAGAAACCACTAGAAAACCAATCGCGCCCAAAACAACGGCGTCATGAAACAAATAGAGGCGTTTAAACAACACCAGGATGGCAAGATGCTCGACAACCAGAAAATTTGCACCGATCAGAGCACCAAACAACACCACCTGTGCAAACGACCTGCCTGGAATAGGCGTATGCGAGATCTGTTTAAGCTTCCACAGCACTGCCGTCCCGCAAATGACCAGAAACAACGCCACAACGCCAAACAACTGGTAAACCTGCCGCATCGAAAGGATGTTTTGAACGTTGCCGGCTAAAAACGGCTGTGCATCCGTAATCGGGCGAAATGCAGGATCGGGCACAACAGGTACCGGCAGGACACCGTAACTGGGACGAGCGGCGAGCGGCGCCACAGTACTGGTTGGACGATGAAAAAACTCTTGCAGCTCCTCGACTGACGGCAGGGCAACCGACTCATCCCGGACTGCCAGTATCAGGACTTCATCGGAAGCCCGCCGCTGAATGTCACCACTCAAGTACGCACGAACATGCATGCCCAATGCCGGACTAGTGAGCGTACGCACGTACTGCGACGTAAGAATATTTCCCTGGTCCAAGCCAGCTGGATACCAGATCGCCAGAACCCCTTTGTCTGTCAAGTGATCACGCAAGACGCGAAACGCATCTTCCGTGCGTATCATATTGCCTGGCTCGAGCATCATCTGGGGATAGCCGCCGACACTAGGCAGGTACACCAGGTCAAATTTCTCTTGACTCGACTCCAGGTATCCGCGGGCCTCTTGATTCACCACGCGAACTCGCGAACTCTCATAGACGTGGCCGAACTCAGGTGCGAGATCACCGCGTACCGCGTTCAGTACAGCCGATTCAATCTCAATCGCAACAATTTCACCCGCGTCAACATGAGATTGCTGCGCATACTGCACTTGCCGACCACCACCGGAACCGATAATCGCAATCTTCGCACCCCGTCCGACACGGTCGATGGGCACCATGCCCAGCGAGCGTGTGATAAAGCCATAGACGGGCGAATATTCCCACTGGAAAATATCGTTGTAAAATCCGAGGTAATAGTCCCCACTGCTGTTCTTCCGGTGCATGATTTCGACCAGGCTGTACTTGCCCCATTCTTGCATCACGGGACGGTAGCCCTCCCGCTCAAAGAAGTAAGTCGATTGATTGCTGCGCCCTTTATAGAGATCGACGAACTTCCGATCTATTTGGGGCGTAAACAACAAAGCCATCAAGCAAACGAACTGAATCGCCAGGCAGCACCTCGCACGCCACGTAGAAGCTAGCAACGCCATGCCCACAGCCACAAAAACAAAAGTCAAAATCAACACGCGTGCTACACCGATCGTGGACAAAGTGAGCTCAACAAACAGATATGCCGCGGCGGCTCCTACCAGGTAGAGTGGGTAAACATACGCCATGCGCCCACCGAGCCCTCGACAACCAAGTCGATAACCCAAGTATTCCGTCAGGCCATAAGCGCAAAAAAACGGCAGAAAGAGCGAAGACAACACTCCCATTTGGAGTAGCAGCCTCGACAACTCAATGTCAAACATGTGCGCACGCAGGTAGTCGTAGTGTTTGCAAACCAGCAAAGCCAAGACTGCGATGACCATCGTCACCTGCAAGATATACAACGTCTGAAAAAAAGAGCGTTCACTAATCTTGAAGAAACGAACTCCAAACATTGCGCCCAGTGGAAACCCTACGAACAGCAAGTCAAAAAACAACGACGGCATAATGAAGAATGTGAGCAACCGAAATACCGCGATCGTAAAAACGACGCACGAGAACGAGAGCAGCCACAATACCGCTGCCAACCGGTATGCAGATACATTCGGAGAAGACTCAGCAACATCCACGACAGATACCTGCTCAGGCGGAACACAGGGACCAACAACCAATAGAAGTGCAGGGCGGAGATGATAACAAAGTTCGCAATTTCGGATCTAGCCAAACTGTCAAACAATGGCTCGTACCGACCCTGGCCAGCTCCTTACCGCCGTCTGACTCGCCCCTTGGCCGCTGTGCCACAATTGAATTACCTGCGTCTTGCCGTCGCGCGTCGACGCGGTTTCCGCGACTTATCCGGGCCCACTTGTTCGGCAACGCCCGTCAATTCAAACAAGAACCGGCTAGGGTGTGTTTCACGGGGCTTGCCCCATTTCATCCGAGTCAATGCCATCGAAAGTGACAAACGGTCTTGCGCCCGTGTCACGCCGACATAACAGAGCCGACGCTCTTCATCGATTGCCGCTCCGTCCTCCTTGATACTTCGGTGATGCGGAAAAAGCCCCTCTTCCATTCCGACCATGTAGACCTGGGGAAACTCGAGCCCCTTGGCGCTGTGCATGGTCATCAAAACAATCGAGTTCGAGTTCCGATCCCCGGTATTCTCTTCCTTATCACGCGCATTCAATGCAATCTCTTCCAGAAACCCGGACAACGTCGGCTTTCGTTTCGCCGTGGCATAGCTGGCAAGCGCGTTAACAATTTCCTCGACAGCAGCCCACCTGGATTCCTGCTCACCTTCATCAGGATAGAGACGACAGAGCTCCTGGTGATATCCAACCTCTTTCACAAAGTCACGAAAAAGTTCGGCCAGGTCACCATCACCTAACCGCTGTCGATATTTTTCGATCAACTGCACAAAAGTACGAATTGCTTGTTGAGATTTTTCTGGAACGCCAACCGCCGGACCGGGACAGATCAGATCCCATAACGGACGTCCCGCTTCCACCGCCTGTGCCAACAGGGACTCGACTGTTGTCTTACCAATCCCCCGTGGTGGATTGTTGATCACCCGCAACAAAGCAACCTCTTGTTGAGGGAGATCAAGCAGCTGCAGATAGGCCAGCATATCGCCGACCTCCTTGCGATCAAAGAACGACATACCACCGATCAAGCGATAGGGCAACTTGACCCGTCGCAGCTCGGTTTCAAATAGACGAGGCTGTTCATTCGTGCGAAATAGAATAGCGAAATCGCCCGGCGACCATTGCGGATCCGTCAAACGGGTCTGTATTTCTGTAACAACTGCCTTGGCTTCGTCCGTCTCATTGGCATACTGCTCGATCCGAGGTTTTTCGCCTCCACGCCGATCTGCCTGGAGACTTTTAGGATGACGATCCTTGTTGTACGAAATCAAAGTGTTCGCGCGGTCAAGAATGGCCTGGGTTGACCGATAATTTTTCGTCAAACGCACCGTCTTGACATCCGGCCAATCCTGAGGAAAGCCTAAGATGTGCTGCACTTCCGCACCACGAAACCCATAGATGGACTGGTCATCGTCACCCACTACACATAGATTCCGATGGTCTTTCGCGAGCCCTTTGACGATCCGATACTGGCTGGCATTGGTATCCTGGTACTCGTCAATCAAGATATGATCAAAGCGTCGCGCCTCCGAAACACGGACCTCGTCGTGCTCCCTGAATAGCTGCTCCGTACAAAGCAGGAGGTCGTCGAAATCCACAGCGCCGGCGACTTTCAATGATCTTTGGTAGCGTCGGTAGGCGACTGCTGCAAGATGCCCACGATCTGTCTGCGCTAATGCTGCAGCTTCCGGTGGCCGAACCCCAGAACTCTTCCAGCGACCAACATGGGC